>JAHIZV010000186.1 GCA_018814445.1 Verrucomicrobiota bacterium
GAACGTCCCCGATTGTTTCGCAAATGAAACCCGCCGCGAAGACATGTTGATGTTCGCCGAGATTTTCACGGGATCGCAGTCGACCTTCGACTACTGGCGCAACGGCGGCGTGAAAATGCGCTACCTCGATTTCCCGCTGAAGCAACAGGTAATCGGAGATGCATTCAACAACGGTAATCTCGGAGCCCTGGCTTCAATCGGTGGACCTCTGGACCCGACCGAAGGTGTGATGTTCGTTCAGAGTCACGACCAGCAAGGGCCCGGAAAGCTTGAGCTGGGCTACGCATGGCTGCTGACTCATGTCGGCGTCCCGGTCGTCTATTTCTCCGGCAACAACATCTCGTGGGCGGATAAAGGTACGCGCACCTGGGTGCTCCCCGGTATTGACGGCGCCCTCGGCGATAACGGAAACGGAACGATCCCGAATCTCGTTTGGGTGCATAACCAGTTCGCCCGAGGCCGCGAGTGGGGCCGTGTGACGGACAATGACTATTTCGCCTTTGAGCGTTATGTCGATGGCAACAGCAACCAGAATCCGGACAGCGGTGAAGCGGTCCTCATCGTCGCGCTGAACGACAGCGGCGGCGATCAGACCCGCACCTTCCAAACCAGTTTCCCGGACGGAACACAACTGAAAGACCAGACAGGCAATAACTCGGACATCGTGACGGTAAGCGGCGGCAATGTAACGATTCGCGTCCCGGGCCGAAGCGGCCAGGGATTCGTCTGCTACGCTCCGTACGTAGCGAGCGCCGATGGCGATCCTCTGCGATTCTCCGGCTCCAGCACCATGAACTGGATTGTGCCGGGCGGACGCGATGCTCCCAGCAAATCCCGCACGGTCACACGCCTGACCGGCGATTCCACCGATATCGACGTTCATTACTTTGATCCAAGCGGCGGAGCCGTCGGAGATGTTCTTGTTAAGTGGGGCCAGGGCCGCGATCTGAATGCAGGTGCGACCGATTTCACGGGCAAGGATCTCGTGCGCGGCGGTTTCGAGCAGGCCGCCTATGTGGGCCCGGGCGGGAAATGGCGGTTGACCGCCGATCTTACCGGCGTTCCGGAGGGTCTTCATGTAGTCAAAGCAAGACTCTTCAACAGTGGCGCCCCCGTTGACCGCTACCAGACGTTTCACGAGGTCGTCTACGTCGATCGGACCGGACCATCGCTTGATGTGACGTGGCCTTCCGAAGGTCAGACCATCGATGGTGAAGCCGTCGCCACGATTATGAACAGCGACAAGACAGCCTACGGCATGCAGATCAGCATCGATGGCGGGGCAAACCAGACGGCCCATAAAGTCATGAAGGGCACATGGAAGTACAGCCTGACGGGACTTTCCTCCGGTGTGCATACGATGACGGTGTATGCGACGGAGGCGGACTATGGAAATCCACGTCAGATTATCAATAACAGCTCTTTCAGCCGCGTATTCAGCGTGAACACGACCGGTCCGAGCATTGCCATCAATCACGCGAATAACGCTGAAATAAAACTCCCGTTCTTCCTGACCCGCTTGACGGTCGATGGCGGTCTCGGCACGAGCGATGTTACGCTCTGGTGGGACGGCTACGAAATGAACGGTCTTGCCGGAACCGGAACGATTGATCATTACTTCACCGGCGGCTATCGTTCGGGCGGGGTGGATGAGACGCTCTACGGCGCGTTCTGCAACGGACCCCACTTCTTTGAAGCGGAAGTCCGTTCCGGCGGCCAGACTCAGCATGTGGCACGCACGGTTTTCTTCAATCTTTATGGCAACAATCTGACCGACTCCGATGGAGATGGACTTCCCGATGACGTTGAACTTCCCGGATTCACAGGCGGACTCGATCCCGATGAGAAGCATCCGGGCGATAACAATCAGGACATGATCCCGAATGATGGAGAAACCTGGGGCAAGCTCAATCCTCTGAACCACGACACGTTCTACAGCGGAACATGGGACGGTGATGGAGACTGGGACAGCGATGGCGCGAACAACCTCTGCGAAGTCATGCAGGGATTCATCGAGTTCAACGACCCGTTCCACTACAACATCTACGACGGCGGAAGCAAGCCGGCTAACTGTACTATCAGTCAGCCGTCGAAAGTGACGACCTCATGCGGTGCGACGACGCTCAGCATCGAATACGAACAGAATGATGGTCCCCTGGCCAACCCGGTCGGCAACATCTATATAACGATCGGCCACGACAACTTCCAGGATTCCGTCGACGCAGCCATGACCTTCAGTGACGGTGCCTGGCATCATGACTACACCCATACAGTGGCGACCGCAGTCGTAGACTTCTACTTCCACGATCAGGATTCACCCGCGAACGTTGACAACAACAGCGGCGGCGACTGGAGCATCGACATCACCGATTGCGGCAACTTCAGCGGCGTGGATTGGATTGGCAGCACATACCACTGGCCCTTTGCCGGTGACATCGATGCGGGTGAAGACCTGTGGATCAACACGGAGTCGTATCAGCAGGGCGCCGGTGTGACAGGCGAGGTGGTTTACACATCCGACGGCGGATCGACATGGCTCAGCAAAGGCCTCTCGCACAACGGGATCGACGGCAATAACGATCTGTGGCACGCGAACCTTGGTTCGTTCCCCGCAGGAGCGACGATCCAGTATGCAGTGGCCGTCGAGGACGGCAATGGCGTGTCCATCTGGGACAACAACGGAGGTCAGGACTTCTTTGCCATGGTGAACGGCGGCGATCCGGTGCAGTGGATCGGCAACACGTACCATTGGCCGACGAACGGCGCTATCAATGCCGGCAATGACCTGTGGATCAATATCGAGTCTTATCCCGCGGGAACGGCGGCCAAGGGCAGTATCATCTACTCTACCGACGGCGGCACGACCTGGCAGGGCGTTGATTTGGTATACAACGGCACCGAAGGCGACAATGATCACTGGCATAAGAACATGGGATCTTTCCCCAGCGGCGTGACCGTTGAGTACGCAGTGAAAATCGAGGATTCCGCCGCCACGGAGACGTGGGACAACAACGGTGGATCGAACTTCACGGCCATCGTCAACGGCCCGCATTCGTCACTGCAATGGTTCGGCGATACCCGTCACCGCAGTGTATTGTTCCCCAACATCGGTATCACCGCAGATCCTCAAGGCACGAATCTGACGATTGGTATGTTCAGCCTGAAGGAAGGCATAAGCTACACGGTCGAGGTTTCGGCCGACCTGATGAACTGGACTCCGTCAAACAGCTTCGTCAGCGCCGGAGGCACTCAGGACTGGCACGTACCGATGAACTTCTCTGATCCGGATATGACGCGGTACTACCGCGTTAAGGCCGAGAACTTCCCGCTCGCGGGAGCCGTATTCTCAGGCGAGGATGTGATTATCGAGATCGAGACCTTCCCCGTTGGCGCAGCCCTCGGCGTGAACCTTATCTACAGCACGGATGGAGGTTCGACCTGGGATGCGGAGGCTATGGAGCTGATCGGTCCCGATGGTCAGAACGATCTGTGGCGCGTGAACCTCGGCACATATCCGATTGGAACAACCATCGAGTATGCGATTGAAGTAATCGATGATCTGTCCAATTCGCAGTGGGACAACAACGATGCGTTCAACTACGCGGTACTCGTTCTGGATCCTGATCAGGATGACTTTGACCCGCCGACGACCAGCTACAGCCCGGCAAATACGGTTACCGAGAACGCGACGCTGGATGTCTCGCTTTTCGCAAGCGACACAATAGATCCCAGCCCGACAATCTACTACACAACAGACGGTTCGACGCCCACGACGAGCAGCAGCCAGTATGGCGCGCCGATCCACGTGACAGACCAGGGCGCGGGCGTCGATATGACGATCAAGTTCTTCGCTGATGACGATGCAGGCAACGCATCCGGAATTACTACGATCGAGGTGAAGGTCAACGAGACATTCAACTTCGGTCCGAGCAAGCCGTACTCAACGAATCCGACATTAGGCCAGCGCGTCTCCAACGGCGCGATCACCATTGACGGCTCGAACGGAGGCGAATGGAATACGAACATGCTTATCGCCATCGATATGGCTAACGATGATCCGCGTTCGCTCGGTGACAACTGGACCATGCACGAGGCCCCGGTCGACTTCAGCCATATGTGGGCCGCGTGGGACGACAACAACCTGTACCTCGCATGGCAGCTGGTTGACATCACGGACACGGTTGATCCCAACAACGCGGGCTCCGGAGACGTGGTTTCGGGCAACGATGGCATCCTGCAGTGGATCGTTCTTGATACCGACTCCGGTGCAGGTGCAACGCTGGACATGTGGGACAAGAACAATGGCGAGCCATACTGGACAGGCGTGGACAAGCCTGACTTCCAGATATACATCGCATCCAGTCTCTGGCAGGGATATATATCCGAGGCCGTCGATGGAGTATTCCCCGTGGACGACGGAGGAGTGCACTACTTCTCAATCGCCGCAGCCGGAATTACCGCCGCAAACGGCAACTCACTGGTCCCAAGTGAACTCTGGGGCACATGGGACTGCGATCAGCGCAACGACACCGGCGCACCGAATACGGAATTCCTCAGCGCGGGTCATGCTCAGTTCCACAGGGACAGTTTCTATGAGATGAGCATTCCGCTGAGTCATCTGGGTATCACTGCGACCGACCTCGAGACCTCAGGTCTCGGCGTTATGATCGGTTCGTCTCTCGATACGATTCCTCACGATGAAACGACGGTCGACCTGCCCGGCGTCGAAGTCTGGAACTCCTCGTTTGAGTGGGGTGATACCGATTCGCTGACGGCGCCATTCGCCCGAGTAGGCGTGTGGAAATAGGCTGACGAAAAACAGAAGCACTGTAGTAATGGAGTGTCGGTATCAAACCCGGCACTCCATTGCTTTATGCTGGATGCCGGTTGCCGCAATTCCGGCCTGAGTCTCCGCGGACAGGATTTCTGCCGACCGTTGGTTGATACGGAAGGACAACTGATTCAGCAATTCCTGCCAGTCGCGCTCAGGAATACGCTCAGAGACAGTCCTTTCTCCTCTTTGCTCTATTCGAAAGCCTCGCCGATTCTGCTCTTTGTGATGGTATGAGGTTTGTCCTGTGATGGTAAAGGACAAGGTCGCGGAGTATCGTTTGAGCCTGTGGGCCACGGTTGAACCCGACAGGCGGTGAGCGGGAGACGCTCGAGAAGTGCAC
>JAHIZV010000187.1 GCA_018814445.1 Verrucomicrobiota bacterium
CGCTCGCGCATTGAAGGATCAGGGCCGCCTGACCAAGATCATGCACATCGACAACTACTACAAGATCCGTCCCCAGGACCGCGAAGCATGGCGCAAGGAGAACGGCCCCGAGAGCGTCGGACTTGGTGAGATCGACTGGGAGCTGGCCGCAGAGCACATGGAAGCCTTCAAGAAGGGCGAGAAAGCTGTTCTTCCCTGCATAGACCTCCTGACCGATCAGATCGACCAGCTGCACACAGATTTCTCAGACATCAGCGTAGTGATCGTAGACGGTCTCTATCCCCTGCAAATTGACGCCGATATAAAGATCATGATCGACCTGACCTACCACGACACAAAGAAGGCGCAGATTCTAAGAGGCAAAGAGCCCCAAAACGAATATCGCCTCTCAGTCCTCGAGCGAGAACACGTAGTAGTCCAATCCCTGCGGCAGATGACCGACTGGTTCGTGACGCCGGACTTCGACGTAGTCGACGCGAAGTAGCGGGGCGCGAGCGCAAGGTGTGAGACTGGATAGGGTCTCATGGCCAACCCGCCATCAAGCGGTAGAGGTGTCATCGCCAGGATCAACGCGACGCGGCGCCGTCGTGCGGCGCCGCGTTCTCGCAGATCGCTTTCAGCGGGATACTACTTCATCTCAATATTTGCGCTGTCACGCAGACCCTTGACAAGGTTATCCACTTTCTCTCTGCGTTTTTGAGCGGTGAGAAACTGTGCGATGCGGTCACTGGTCTCCTCGATGGAGAGTGTTCTCGGTGCCTGTTTCTCGATAACCTGAATAACGTGATATCCAAAGGGAGATTCAACGACGGGGCCGACTTCATTGATTTCCTGGCTGAACGCGGCTTCCTCAAAAGGAGGAACCATCACGCCACGAGGGAAAGATCCCAGTTCACCGCCGCGCGATTTGCTTGCGTCATCGGACTCCGCTTCAGCGACAGCCGCGAAGTCCTCGCCTTCAACGACTCTCTGGCGAAGGGTCTCGGCTTTCTCCTTCTTGTCTGCTTTCGCCGCTTCGTCATCTGTGTCCGAAAAAGCCACGAGAATATGACGGGCGTTCACCATCTCCGGCATTTCAAAGCGGGAAGGATCTTCATTGTAGAAGGCTGTGATCTCCTCTGTCGTCGGCTCAGCAATTTCTCCGACCTGAGCTTCAAGGTAGTTTCCGATCGCGAGATCCTTGCGTATGTTCTCGCGAAGCGTCTCCTCAGTTACTTGTAGCTGGGCAAGACGGTCTGCCAGACTCGTATCGGGTCCGAGGCTAGCGGTAATCTTTGCGAGTACGTCATCGATCTCTTTCTGGTCAACCTGGGTGTCGGCTTGTTCAACGGCGGCCGAAAGCAGCGTCTTATTGATCGCCTGATCAAGAGCCTGTGCCGAGACCTGATCGCGCATCTGGACAAGTTGCTCCGGAGGGAAACGCTGGCTGAGCTGGGCGAGAAGAGCCCGCGTCTCCTGTTCAAGTTGACCTCTCGTTATCTCGACTCCGTCAACGACTGCGATCACATCAGCGAGCGCGCGGAGCGAGGCTTCGGGGCTCGCCGGTGAGTTATACAGAGATCCGGCTTCGGAGAGATTCACCTCGTCCGACGACGAGGGGGCCGGGGCTTTACTGCAACTGACAGCGACAAGCACAGCCGCAAGAATCGTCAACGTCTTCAGACTGGTAGAAATGTTCGTCAAGATACTGTCCTTTCGTCTAAACAATGGCATCCCGGCGGTCCAATCCGCAGGGCATTCCAAGGATGAAAAAGGGATAATGACGGGCGGGGGGGCGGCTGTCAAACGAACATAGACGTTATTGAGGGCTATCCGAATCCGGGAACCGGCCAGATCAGCGTTCCGTCTGTCAGAAAGCCGGATACCTGCTCTATTGTCTGGAAAGCCTTTCTTTCAATAGCTTCAACCGTGTTGAAAGCGTTGTGAGGAGTAAGCACCGTATCGGGCCTCTCCGCAAGGATACTGAGAATCCCGGCGCCGGCGAATGAACCCGGGGAGCCGCTGCGCAAAGCGGTCCCCAACTGCGGCTCATCTTCATATACGTCCAGGCCCAGGCCTCCGAGGCAGCCCTGATCGAGAGCCTGAACGAGGTCTTTCAGAGGCGACAACTCTCCTCGCGCGATGTTTACGAAGACGACCCCATTCTTCACGCGCTCCCATCGGGATGCATTGAAGTAGGACGCATTCTCTTTCGTGAGGTTCATTGCGCAGACCAGGACATCAGCAAGAGGCAGGGCCTCCTCAATGGACACATAGTTGACGTTGGCATGCTTCTCTTCGATATCCACACCGTAGACCTGCATCTCCAAAGCCTGTCCCAGCCTCACGATTTCGATTCCGATGCGCCCGACCCCGACCACAACCAGTTTCCTCCCGCGGGATTCACGTCCGGTAAGTCCGTCGCGGTCAAAGCGGGCAAACTGACGTATTTGTTGAGGCACGCGCCTCAGGAGCATCTGCCACATTGTCATGGCGTGTTCAGCCACGGAGCGGGCACAGTACTCCGGCAGGTAGCCGCATGGAACCGGATTCCCGGCGCGAGCAAGAAAACGCAGGATATGATCGTATCCGGTGCTTCGGCTGATGATCGCATCAACACACTTGCTCCATTCAGCCGGAATGTCGGATTGCGTCCTGATACTCACGATTCGAGCGGGAGGCAGGGAATGGCCGGACTCCTGAATAGTGGCAGCGGTAAAAACAGCATCCAGACCGGGCGGAGCGCAGGCCTTCAGAGCCAGCTCTTCTTCTTTGAATGCTTCGTAAAATATGATCTGCGGCATTTCTGCTGATTTCCGGTCTGGTCTTAAAGTACTTTACCGATATTGCAGCGGCTGTCACATCAGCTTTTTCAATGAATCTACAGACGCTATGAGTTTGACTTACGTCGTTTCAAATGCAGAATAATTGCGTGTTTGTGTACTTAAGTAGACATTCTCTGCACCAGGGGGAGCGGTCTGTGCAGGTCATTCCCTTTTGCTGCCACTGTTTCCAGATGAGGTGATCCATGGCGAAAGAAGAAATTGCTCCGGAGATTCTTGCAGGTGAATCACAGAAGATAAGGCCGGGCACTGATGTCAATATTGTCATACAGTTGCTTTCAGGGGTGGTGGGTACGCTTCTGGTGGCCTTTGCTGTTGTGCCCCTCAAGGGCGGCAAACTGAAATATATCTACGGTGTTATCAATGAACGAGGCCCCGTTCAGTACTTCGAGCTTTTCATGGCCTTCATGGTCGCGGCCCTGATCTTCCTGAAGATGAGAATAGTGAAGAATCAGCTCACGATTCTGGGAGCCGGTCCTGTTGATCCGGGAACCGATCTCAATGATGACGATCAGATCCAGGATATGCGGAGAAACCTCCAGCAGAGAGCGGAATTTGCATGGAGTATTCTACTGAATCGCGTCGACCGCCTGCTGTCTCTCTGGCTGGGGTCAAAAGACATCGGCCGTGTGGCCACGTGGGCGGCCTCCGAATCGGAACGTGACGCCTCGTCCTCGGATTCTTCTTATTCCATTGCCCGAGTGCTCATCTGGGCTATTCCGATTCTGGGATTTATCGGAACGGTTATGGGTCTGGGTTCTGCTGTGTCCGGTTTCGCGGAGTTCCTTGCGGGCAGCGCTGAGTTGAGCGCGATTAAGTCCGCTATCGGTAACGTTACCATCGGTCTCGGTGTCGCTTTTGACACGACTCTGCTGGCGCTGGTCCTTTCCGTTATTCTCATGCTTCCGCTTTCCTCTATCGAAAGAAGGGAGGGAACGCTCTTTGTTGAGATCGACAACTATCTCGATGACATGCTCATATCCCGGCTTCCCTCGCCTGAGCAGCAGCCGATCGTGATCGAGAATCTCGAGGATTCAATTGAGGCAGCGTTCAGGCGGTACATTCCGGACCCGGACAGGTATGACGAAGTATTCACTCGATCTATCGAGCGAGCGGCGGGGGTTGTGGAAGAGCGTTTCTCGAATCTTTCGAAGGGATACGAGACGGTTCTTCACAACCTCACGGCACAGCTTTCTTCGAGCATGGCGACTGTAGGAGATTCCCTCGAGGCCTCGATGCAGAAGGTCGTGCAGGACCTGCAAGCGCAGGAAGACAGGATGCTCATGGCCCGGAAGGGCGTATCGGAGGACGAAGCGCAGAACTTCAAGCGGCTTGTTGAAGATATTCATGGCGCGGCCTTGAAAGCGGCGGATCAGTACAAGGAAAGTGCCGAGGCGCTTCAAGAGTCGACGCGCGACAACACTACAAGAGCGCTCAGTGCCGCCTCACAACTTGCGGATCGTATGCAGGACGTTGCCAATATGGCAGCGGGCATTCAGGATCTTCTCAAGATCGAAGAAGCCGTTGAAAAGACCCTCAAAGGGATTTCCGCGTCCGACGAGTTCCAGAAGACTCTGCAGGATATTCGGCAACACCTTGTCACGACCGACGAGTTCTGCACGAAGCTCAGTAAGCCGAGGGTCATCACCCTTACCGAGGAGATCGACTGAGCTCGCTAATGCGTATGAGGCCACTACCGATGCTGGGGCACAAAGGAACTTTCAGAGCGCGTTTTGAGCGTTCGCTTGACGTGGGAAGCATCTCGCTCATCTTCGCTGCAGGCTTTCTCCTTATACTGGCGTGCGCGCCGGCACAGGGCAAGGGGGCTTACGGCGGGGACTACGAGAACAAGATTCTCGCCAAGGGACTGAGCCGGCCTGACGGCATTGCCATTCATCCACAATCCGGCGACGTGTACGTCGTCGAAAAAGGCGCCGGGCGTGTTTCTCTAGTGAAGGATGGCCGGGCGACTCCCGTTATCGGACAGGGCTGGACCGTTGCTAACGAGAGCATCCCGGGCTGGGCTGTATCACGGGATATCCCGCGGGAGAAATGGCGCGAAGGGAAGTTGAATGAGCCTGGCGCTGTCGCTGTCGCCAGCAATGGAACGATCTACGTCGCGGAAGATATACCGAACGGAAGAATCCTTGAATTTGCTCCCGGGGAGGGAGGAAAGTATGTGGAGGCGAAGGCATTGCCGATTCCGTGGCTGGATCGTCCGTTCACATGGCGGGACATCAAGGTGACGGCGGAGGGCAGGCTACTGGTTACCGGCGGTGTCGACGAGTTCGAGGGTCTTCACTTCGGAACAGTCGCGATGAGGGAACTCGATGGAAACTGGTGGATCGTGGACTATGGTCCATTCGTCAATTTCGCTGCGACTGCGCTGTCGCGAAACGAGGATGTCATCCTGGTATGCGACCGTAACAAAGGAGCCCTCGCATGGTGGGATGCAGTACGCCATCTTCCGATCGGTGATGCCAAACAGACGGTTGATGCCGGATCATATGCCGCTGGTGCGGCTCTCACTCCAGACGGAGCTTTTGCGATAGGTCAGCAGTCAACAGAGGGAAAGAAGAACGCCAAGGTTCTTCGCGTGGATCCCTTGACGGGACAGATCTCCACGTTGGTGGACTCCCTGCAGTCCATCGGTTCGGTGGCTGGCGGCTCGCGAGCTAAGTCGGTATACGTCACCGACACCATCGCGGGAGAGTTGATCGAGTCGACGCCCGCCGAAGGCCTCGCCAGCGCCCCGTATCTCATCAAGCGATCTCTTGACGGTTACGAGATGGGCGAGGGTTTTACGCCCAGAGTCGCGCCCGGATTTCTTCGCAATTTTTTCTCAAAGGTGGGCGTAGCAGACCAGACCGGCGGCGGCGGACGTAAGGGAGAGGACGCGGTCAGTGTCAGAACGACCATGGCGTTCTCACTGCGTGAATTCGCGTCGAAGATACCCCTTGTGGCCGGTCAGATTGACGCGGGAGCATCATTGAAGGTAAGCGAGGACATCACGGACCCGATCAAGTCGATAGCGTTTGTTATCTTCTTTCCCGGCAAGGCGCTTAGCGGCGGTGATATGGCAACTCCCAGTCTTGCTTATTTCACCGCTGAACGTCAGAGCGGAGCCAAAGAGCAGACGAGAGAGCTGTTCAAAGGCTTCAGGACTGTCGCGCGGGACAAAGATGGGGACTGGAAAAGTCGATCAAGTGAAGCCAGTCTTTCCATTCCGATATCAACGTGCGGGATTGAGAAGAGTGAGGACGGCATGCTCCTGAATCTGGCCTTCCTCGGTTTGGGAATCTATGACGATTACTATCTTCGCCTCGAGACAGGCATGGATAACAAAGGCGAGATCATCGTGGCAGGAAAGAATGGTGGCGAGGAGCGTTATGCTGCTGTATTCACCAGGCTCACGGAGACCGGTGAGCAGGACAAGAACCTTGTCGTCGCGGGATTCGACCCGGCGATTAAGGGCAATATCGGTTGGCTGAATATCGGCAAATGGCCTGTTGGCGAAAGTATGAGCACGAGCATGGAGCAGATTCATGGCTTCTCGAGCGGCAATGCAGAGATGGAAGAACTTATCAAGCAGAAGGATCTGGAGTGGCGCGTGGAGCTTTCTGACTCCGTTGATGATGAGCTTCTTGAATCGCTCGATAGCGCTCCGCCAAGCGTTGAGGAAGCGGGCGAGAATGAACCCGTGCCGCTTCCTCCGGCTGAAGGGGACAAGTCATGAGTGGCGAACAAGATCTCTCCGCATTCATGAGCATCCTGATCATGACGATTGGATGTCTGGTTATTCTCCTTGTCTGCAACACCCTGATCATTATTTCAAACCCGGAGAATCTTGAGATTACGTCGGTTGTGCGTGCCGCATACGAGGACGAAGACGGTTCCGGCGGATTTGCCGGTGTGCCTCTTTTTGCTAACAAGGCCAAGGAGCCGCACTACATAGATGTCTATCGCGAGTATGTTGTGCTCTATCCGGACAAAGTCGTCGTCAGGTCCGCGGATCTTGAAAGGAAAGGTAATCCGTTCGAAGAGTTCGTAAACGATGTCGCCAAGGAGAAGGAAACGGACTATGTCGTGCTTCTCCTGAGGCCCAGATCCTCCCGGACCGGCCGCAAGCTCCGTAGCGTTATTCGCGACAGAGGAGTGGACGTCGGGCAGGAGCTTTATGAGTTGGGAAGAAAGATTCGATACGGGAAGTCTGTCGTCGAGGAATAGGACAGGTATTTCCAGACAAGGCTGATATGGGAAAGAAGAAAGAGTCCTCGAGCGTCGAAGTAAATCTGGATTCATTTCTGGATATTCTGACGTGTCTTGTGGGCGTGCTTGTCCTGATCATTATCCTGACGAGCATCGACGCGTCGCAGACAAAGCTGTTGATCCCAACGCCGATGGGGCAGGAAACTGATAAGCGACCTGTCTGGATCGAGTGCCGTGACAATCAGCTCTACCTTATCGACCTCGACGAAATCAAGGATCTGGCCACGGCGGAGCTCAAGCGCATTGCAGACAGCGTGAAAGGCGACGCCCGTGAAATGGTGGGCATGGTGAACACGGCCTTTGTTGAAACGGACGCATACACGATAGACTTGTCGTATTCACTCATAGGGCAGTACGCATTGCGGCCCAGAGAGAATGTTCAAGGGACGAGTCTGGACAATCTGGACTTTGAAGATACCGCCAACCTGGCGATCGGAGGCTGGTTTGAGGAAATTCTGGAAAAAATCGATCCTGATAACGATTTCCTTTCGTTTCTTGTCAGAGATGACAGCTTCAAAGTCTTCAAGAAAGCCCGCGCTGTCGCGTGGCTTCTCAAGATACAATGTTCCTATGAACTGCTCGACCTCACTGATCCGATAAAGTTCGGTATTGGCGGCGACCGTTCAGTTGCGCAGTAGGGAAGCAGAATGCGCGGCAGAACTGATCCATCAACTTTCCACTGTACCCAGTGCGGCGAATGCTGCCGCTGGCCTGGCAACGTAATCCTCCGCGAGCAGGACATCGAGCGATTGGCAGCGCATCTTCGCCTGGACCTGGTCGTCTTCATCGAGCAGTACACAACATTGGCTCGGAATCGGCGGGCGCTCAGCCTCGCTGAAGACTGTGATGGCGCGTGCGTATTCCTTGTGAACAACAGGTGTACCGTCTATCCCGCTCGCCCTTGCCAGTGTCGCGACTTTCCGTTCGCGTGGGGCAATTCCATGGACTGTCCTGCCATTAACGAGCACACATGCTGATCTTGGCGACATGCTGATTCCTGTTTCCGGTTCCCAAGAGGGATGGGCTCTGCTATAAAGATCTGATTTTAAGCGGGGAACCAGCGCATAATCAGGCATAGTCACAGTCCGAGTTGAGGAGCTAAAATGGAAACAGTCATTGGACCGGAAGAGATTCTTAAGACGCTTCCACATCGATATCCGTTCCTGTATGTCGACAGAATCATCGAATGCGACTACGAAAAAAGGATTGTCGGCGTAAAGAACCTGACGTTCAACGAGCCGTTTTTCCAGGGCCACTTTCCTGGTGACCCCATCATGCCCGGAGTTCTTCAGCTCGAAGCCATGGCACAGGTGGGCGGCATTCTTCTCAACAAAACGCACGGAGGAGACGGCGAGATTGCGTACTTTCTCGCGGTCGACAAAGCCAGGTTTCGCAGGCTTTGCAGGCCGGGCGACCAACTGAAGATCGAGATCGATGTGCTCCGGATACGCCTGAATATGTGCAAAGTGCACGGTGTGGTCTCTGTCGACGGTGAAATCTCCTGCGAGGCTGATCTCATGTTCGGTGGAAACCAGTAGGAGAGCCGGCGATGACGCAGATACATCCTACGGCGGTGATCGCTGAGGGCGCTCAGATCGGAGAAGGTGTTGAGATCGGCGCGTACTCGGTTGTAGGACCGGAGGTGAAGATCGGGGACGGGACCCGGATCATGCCGCACGCTTTTCTTGACGGTGATACGACAGTAGGCAGGGGCTGCACTGTGTTCCCGTTTGCCAGCGTGGGTTCACAGACGCAGGATCTGAAGTTCAAGGGCGGGAAGCCGGGCGTGATCATCGGGGACAGGACCACGATCCGCGAGTATGTTACAGTGAACGCGGCTACGTACGATGGTGACTACACGCGTGTCGGCTCATCGTGCCACATTATGGCGTATGCGCATATTGCGCATGATTGCATCGTCGGCGATGAAGTCATCATGGCCAATTGCGGGACGCTCGGGGGGCATGTTGTTGTTGAAGACCGCGTTATCCTCGGGGGGTTGTCCGGTGTCCATCAATTCGTGCGCCTCGGCAGGATGTCCATCGTAGGCGGATGCTCCAAAGTCACACAGGACCTGCCCCCATACATGCTCGCCGACGGACACCCTTTAGTCGTTCGGGGACTCAACAGAGAAGGTCTTAAGAGGCGGAACATCGAGCTGACGGCCCAGAATCTTCTCAAAAAAGCCTTCAAGATCATCTACAAAGAGAACCTTTCCATTAAGGATGCCCTTGCTAAGATGAAGCAAGAGGTCGATTCGTGTCCCGAGATCGATCATTTGATTGAATTCATTGAGTCCTCTGAGAGAGGAATCACACGATAGATGAAAAGAGCCCTGTTTCTTCTGCTTGTCGTTCTTTCCGGCTTCGGCGGTTCTTTCGGCGTCGCCGAGGAAAGCAAGGAGTCGGCACTGGTCAACTTCAGTTTTGACCATGCGGACATTCACCTGCTGGTCCAGTTGGTGGGTGATATGACTGGGAAGCGCTTTGTTGTCGATGATGCGGTGACCGGCAAAGTGACTATTATCACGCCGGGGCGGATTCCAATCGATGAAGTCTATCCTCTTTTTCTCTCCGTCCTCGAATCCAGCGGTTACTCCGTCGTGAATCAGGGCGCGGTGCTTCATCTCGTACCTCTTCCCGAAGGAAGGTTCTCCGCCGGAACAGTTCTGGGACCGGACGAGACAGTCTCGTCCGGTGGAGTTGTGACGAAGGTCATCAAAGTGAACCATATCAGCGTCCTGGATCTGAAGAAATCCATTGATGCGCTGACAGACCAGGGGAAGGCCGTGCGGCTCGCAGCGTTTCCTCCGAGCAATCACCTCATTGTCACCGATGTGTCTGACAACGTCGAGCGGCTCGAAAAGATCATCAGTGAGCTCGACAAGCCGGGCGCCGCACGCGTCGTCGAGATCGTTCCCCTGGAATACGCCTCGGCTGAGGAAGTCGCGATTCAGGTTATGGCGGCTCTCTCGGGTGCCGAAGGAGCCGGGTCGAAACTGAGTAAACGGATGCAGAAAGTGACGACCGGGGCAGCAGATCTTCCGGATGAAGCCCTTGTTGTTCCTGCGACACACGCGAATCAGCTTGTCCTGGTTGGAACGCCGGTTCAGCTCGGTGAACTGAAAAGGATCGTCTCTGAGCTTGATGTGGAATCCCCATCGGGGAGGGGTCGGCTCAATGTGATTTTCATGAAGTATCTGCCGGCTACCGAAGCGGCCGAGAGCCTCAACGCGCTCCTCGCAAAGTCAGTCGGCAAGGAGGAACAGCAGAAGATAGCTATCGAGCCAAGTGTTCCGAACAACGCGCTGCTTGTCGACGCATCACCTCGCGACTTCGAAATAGTCAAGGAGCTGGTCGCACAACTTGATAATTCGCCGGAGCAGGTGCTCGTTCAAATTCTGATCGCCGAAGTAAGCGAGGGAGCAGATCTGGACCTTGGTGTGAGTTGGTCAACGATCGATGCGCCCGAAGCGGGGAAAACAACGGTAATCGGCCGTAGCCGGCCTGAAGACCCGGATTTGATAGGCAGTGTGATGGACTCCGTGTTTCCGCAGGGGCTTACTTTCGGAGTTGCGGAGGGAACCTACGTGGATGCCGCCGGGAACGTGTTGCCGAGAATACCATTCCTGATCCAGGCACTCTCACAGAATCGCAATGTCGACATTCTGTCCAACATTCCGCTGTGGGCACAGAACAACAAGGAGGCCAGCGTCAGCGTGGTCGATAACATACCGATTCTCAGGTCGACGGTTGAAGGGGGCTCAGGCACAGCCAGGGACATAATCCAGAATATCGACCGGGTTGATGTAGGCATCAAGCTGAAGCTCACGCCTCATGTGAATCCCGATGGAGAGGTCCAGTTGGACCTGAATCCGAGTATCGAGGCGATCATTGACGAAGGGCCTGCTGACACGCAGTTTGCTCCATCCATTGCGAAGCGCGAGGTGTCAACGACCGTGACGGTTCCCAACAACGCCACCGTGGTGATCAGCGGGCTCATAAGGGAGGACAGAATCGAGACGACATCGAAGGTTCCACTGCTCGGAGACATTCCGCTTATCGGTGTGCTTTTCCGGCATCGTTCGACCCGGTCTCAGCGCACGAATCTTCTGATGTTCGTGACCCCGCACATTGTCACGGACATGGCCGAAGCGAAAGCGGTTCAAGCAGCTCTTCAGGAGAAAGCAGGTATTCAGGCGCCCGAAGATGAATACGATGTTCATGCCCCGGTCGGAGAGTGAGATATGCTGTTCGGCGACATATTGATTCGTCGTGGCATCGGGACAGAAGAGCAGATCCAGGGCGCCCTCGAGGCGCAACTGACTTCTCTGCCACGCCGAAGACTGGGGGAGATTCTGCTGGCGGAAGGAATCATCACCGAGTTGGATATCCTGTACGCCCTCGGAGAGCAGATGGGAATCGAAGTCCTTGAGCAAGTGGACTCGAGTCTTCTTGACTCAACACTCGTCGAGAAGCTCCCTGTCGACTGGGCCAGGACTAATCACATGCTTCCGGCAAAGCGAGGCGAAGAGGTCCTTCTGCTCATGTCGGACCCGCTCAAGCTCTCAGAGCAGGAAGAGCTGTCACTTCTTCTGGGAATGGAGCCGACGCCGGTTCTGGCACTCCTTGAGGACATTCGTCGCAGTATCGAGCAATGCTATTTTCAGAAGAAGGACAGCGCGCGAGACCTCATAGATCAACTCGGTGCATCGGCGGAAGTCGATGCCGCGCGCGCCTATCAGAAGGACGATCTTTTGAGGAGTGCCGACGACGCTCCGGTTACGCAACTGGTTAATCTTATACTCCTGGACGCCATCAAAGCCGGCGCCTCGGACATTCATATTGAGCCGTTCGAGAATCGACTGAGAATTCGGTTCAGAATTGATGGAGTCCTGTACGAGGAACCATCGCCGCAGAAGAACTTTGAGTCGGCAGTGTCCTCCCGACTTAAAATCATGGCCAAACTGGATATAGCCGAGAAGCGCCTGCCGCAGGACGGGACGGCGCGGGTGAGAGTGGGGGATCGCGATATTGATATTCGCGTTTCCACGGTTCCCGTTGCGGAGGGAGAACGAATCGTGCTGCGTCTCCTGAATAGAGAGTCGGCTTTGCTTTCCCTCGAAGAGCTGGGAATGTCGCCGGGCGTTCATGCCCGCTTCAGATCACTGATCAGGGAGCCGAATGGCGTGATCTGGGTAACAGGACCGACGGGAAGCGGGAAAACGACGACATTATATGCCGCCCTGCAGGAGTTTGACACGGGCGCGTTGAACGTTCTTACGATCGAGGATCCGATTGAATATCAGCTTCCTGATATCGGACAGATGAGCGTCAAGGAGAAGATCGGGCTGACCTTTGGCCGGGGTCTTCGACACATTCTCCGGCAGGATCCTGATGTGATTCTCGTCGGTGAGACACGGGATCTGGAAACAGCCGAGATCGTGACGCGTGCTTCTCTGACCGGTCACCTCGTATTCAGTACGCTGCACACGAATGATGCCGTCAGTGCGATTCTTCGTCTGACGGACATGGGCATTGAACCGTACTTGGTCGCCTCCGCAACCCGGGCCGCGACGGCTCAGCGTCTGTTGCGAAAACTTTGTCCGCGCTGCAAATGCGAGGCAGAACTCTCTGGCGAGCAGATCACGGCACTCGGCGGGAAATCAAGAGTGTTTGAAGGATGTACCGTCTTTGCTCCGATGGGCTGCGGCGAATGCACCGGGGGGTATCGGGGGCGCACCGCATGCTTTGAAATCATGCTGGTCGACGATGAGGTCAGAGATGTCATCCGCTCGGGCTACGGACTCAGGGAGCTCAGGGACGTTTTTCAGAAGCAGGACGCCGTGAGTCTTGCTGACGATGCGTGCGGGAAGGCTCTTGAGGGTGTCACAAGTGTGGACGAGGTCATTCGGGTGTTGGGGCGGGGCACCGCCTGGGCGGAATGAAAACCTTCCAATACAGGGGCTATGATCAGGAAGGGCGTCCGGCAAAGGGACTCATTGAGGCACTTGATTTGAAGGACGCCCGGGAGAGGCTCGCGGGCGGGGGAGTTCTTGCGGAAAAGCTGGAAACGGGTCGAAGCGACAGTCTGAACATTTTCATGCGCCGTGAGCGTTTCTCAAGCGGGGTCCGCGCCGAGTTCTACGGAGAAATTGCGGCGCTGCTTGATGCCGGCCTTCCATTGAGCGAAGCCATTACGATCCTTCTCAAATCACGCCGGTCTCCCGCCATTCAGTCCGTGCTCGCAAACACGGGAGACGCGTTGAGGGAGGGAAAAAGTTTCTCGGATGCGCTGACGAGCGCGGTGGACAGTCTGCCCTCCTTTGAGTCGGCGGCCATCACGTCCGGCGAACGGGCGGGGAATCTCAGTGCAATCTGCGAGAAGCTGGCGGTGTTTCTGGAGGATCAGGCCAGGATTCGGGAGAAGGTCGTCACAGCGTCGATATATCCGCTGATTGTTCTTTCTCTTGGGGTTGTCGTTGCGCTTCTCATGCTCGGCGTGATGATTCCGCAGGTCGGCAATGTTCTTGTGGAAAGCGGCCTGGAAGTGCCCGGGATTACGCGGGTAATGATCAGAATCGGTGAGAACCTATGGAAGATCATTCTTCCCTTGTGCGGGGCGTTTGCCGTTGCCGTGTGGATGACGTGGAGGGCGATCGCGTCTAAGCCCTCCTTGCGGGAACAGTGGAGCCAGCGGGTTTTTCATATTCCTCTTCTCGGCAGAGGAGCCGCGATTCTAACCGGTCTGCGTTTTTCGCAGACGCTCGCTTTTCTTCTACGGGGAGGTCTGCCGATGGTGGACAGCCTCCTGCTTTCCGGAAAAGCCACAGGCAATGCGTGGCTTGAGAAACAGGTCGCCGCGGCATCCAAGCGTGTCGCGCATGGCGACCGTCTTTCGGAGGCCCTGGCTCGTATTCCCGTTTTGGGAGAAAGCATGCAGGGATGGCTTCAGGCAGGAGAGGCGAGCGGTGATCTCTCGGCCATTCTTGAGAAAGCTTCGGTGAGAATGGAGAACCAGTGGGATCGCTTTATTGCCAGGGCGCTCGCGGTTGTCGAACCCGTTATCATCATCTTCGCGGGCGTTTGCGTGTTCCTGCTGGCCCTTTCGATTCTTCTGCCCATCTTGTCGTTAAACAAGATGCTGGTTCTCTAACCCGCTATCAAGGGAGAGGGTAGAACGTCTTCTGTCTGTTACGAAACTTCACGGCCTGCTCATAACCGGCGCCGCGAGCCCACTCAAGGGCTTCTGCGAATCCGCTGCCGACGTGCGACGGTTGATGTGAATCCGACCCGAAGGTGATCGGGATAGCTCGCTCGCTCGCCCATGACAGAATCTCCTGTGATGGATAA
The DNA here is from genome assembly GCA_018814445.1 of Verrucomicrobiota bacterium. Lineage (GTDB taxonomy): Bacteria > Verrucomicrobiota > Kiritimatiellia > JAHIZV01 > JAHIZV01 > JAHIZV01. The sequence goes on from JAHIZV010000187.1 coordinate 14,444, forward strand.
AACTCACCTGCGGGATGGCGCACACCGGATGTGTTGAGTTCAATAGCCATACCGGCATGGGCAATCCTGTCCAACGCCGGAAGTACGCATTCCCGGGTTTGGTCTGACGGCAATCGATCGCCTGAGCGTTTGGGCAGATCGAGATGGGCTACTACGTCGTAAAGTCCGCTGTCAGCCAGCTTCCCGATTACATGGAAGTACTTTGCCCAGATCTCCGCGATTCCGCTGGCGCCCTCGAAACTGCTCTTGGGAAAAGACCAGCTGTCCACATAGTGAACGGAGCCGAGAACAATGTCGAAGGGATGAGTCGGGAGCCATTCGCTCAGAAAACGTTCTGCACCGGGGTAAAAATCTGCTTCCACGCCGAGAAGCTGTCGTTCTCCATTTTCAGAGCGCTGAACGTCTTCTACCCACCCCCGGTACGTACCGAAGTCGTTGAGTTCCATGCGGTGCGGCAGGTCGAAGTCGTCGGGCGTCGGACAATGGTCTGTGGCCGCGATCTCGGGAATACCCCTGGCAAGGGCTTCGCGGAAGTAGTCCGCGGGCTCACCCTCCGCGTGCTTGCACAGATGTGTATGGGTGTGATAGTCGGGCGGCAGGATGGCTTCTGGCTCACTCATGAGGAGGCAAACTAGTGTACGGAAGTCGGGATGTCAAATGCCTGTCATTGATGCGGCATCAGAAGCTGTGCGGGCGCAGGACAACGCTCTGTCCGCCGACGCGGGAAAAGCATGGATTGAAGGACGACTGATAGTGTCGTAAAGTGAACGGAGAATATGTGAGGAAGGAGAACTGCATGAAGGCTGTGGGCATTCGAGAGTTTGGTGGCAGGGAAGTCATGGAGTTGATGCAACTGCCGGATCCACAGCCGGGCCCCGGCGAGGTCCGGATTCGTGTCCGCGCGGCCGGTGTCAATCCGGTAGACTGGAAGATACGGGAAGGATGGCTGAAGGATTTCATCCCGCATGAATTCCCCATTGTTCTGGGCTGGGACGCGGCGGGAGTAATTGACCTGATCGGTCCCGGGGTGACGGACTTTGTCGAGGGAAATACGGTCTATGCATACTGCCGGAAACCTGTCATCCACGGAGGCACGTACGCCGAACGCGTTGTGGTTCCCGCGTCTTCCGTCGCGCTCAAACCAAAGCGCACGTCGTTCAGCGAGGCCGCATCTATTCCGCTTGCAGGCCTGACGGCCTTCCAGTCTCTGTTCGATGAAGCCGCGCTTAAGGAAGGAGAGACTGTTCTTATTCATGCTGCCGCAGGGGGTGTCGGGGGTTTCGCGGTTCAGCTGGCAAAACATAGAAGAGCCCGTGTCATCGGCACAGCCAGTTTGAGGAACCATGACTATGTGAGGAATCTCGGCGCGGACCATGTTATCGACTACCGTTCCGTCGATTTTCGCAAGGCGGTTCTCGTCGCGCAGCCTGGAGGCGTCGATGTCGCCTATGACTGTGTGGGAGGACCCGCGCTGGCGGAGAGTGTTGAAGTCCTTAAACCGGGCGGACGGCTCGTTTCTATCGTCGAGCCGACGCGCACCGAGGAACTGCGCGAGGACGGTGTTGACGCTACATTCGTATTCGTCGAGCCCAGCGGTTCTCAACTCAAGACGCTTGCCGATCTTGTCGACAGCGGAGAGATAAAGACGAGCGTAAGTGCGGAACTCCCTCTCGAAGAATTCGAGAAGGCCCATACGATGATTGAGTCGCACCACACGCGGGGCAAAATCGTCCTGATACTGTAAAACTTCCAGGCATTGGAAAACCGCATATGAAAACTTCCAAAGTTTGGAAGTTCCTGATTCCATTCGCATTTCTCGGCGCACTTTCGTGCTCGACGCCTGACTACCGGCCAAGTCGGCGGACCGGTGCCCTTACGCCGAAGGTCGCTGTAGCGCAGGCCAATGCCGCTGTCCGCCGGATGGAACCCTCAATCAAGCACCCGCAGCCAGTGCGCGTCCGGGAGATGGATCAGGAATTCCTCGTGTGGTATGCCATGATCGTTCCGCCCAGGCCCGGTGACAGTCGACGCCGCACACTTGTGCGCGTGAGCAAGGAATATGCGCATGTGAAGGTGGACCTGCGGGCTGAATGATGGTCATGCCGGATCATGTCGTCGCGAGTGCGACAGCACGCGGCGATCCAGATCATTCCGACGGAGATGTCGCAAAATGACGCTTCGATCACTCCTGCGGATGCGTCGGTGAAATCAGCCTGAAGGTCTTGTCGGCGATGACCTTGTTGTCGTGATAGGTGATCAGCCGCCATTCGCCGACCTTGTCTTCCGCGGGCTCCCAGACTGTATCTCCGAGAAAGAAGTGAAAGTCATTGTTACGGATGTGCATTTCACCCGTGAAAGGCGGAGATATCTCGCCGTCGTCGCCCCTGAAAGGAGGGTGCTCCATCCTGAATGTCAGTTTCTCTCCACGCCCGCCCTTGATATTGAGGATGTAGCCGAACTCGATGCCCAGGCGCGCGGGTATCTCGTCGGTAAACTTGATGATCTCCGGGAGGGATTTGCTCTTTGAATTCCACGGCGTGAAAATGCCATAGGAAGCCATCTCAACTTGTAGTCGTTTACGGGGCATGGGTGTCAGCAGTCAGTGGGCCTGTCCGTCCGCCTTCGCGCCTTTGGTGGCTACGGCGTGACAGAATCCACAATGGAGTGGATTCTGGTGGAGGTGGGGGGAGTCGAACCCCCGTCCGCATAAGAGTCACTGCAGCTTCTACGTGTGTATACTGTCATTAAGTCTCGCCCCTTGAACTGCCGACAGGCAGGCCATTCAAGGCGCCAGCGTCCACGAAAAGGTTTCGCTCATCACCCCGGTCGCACAGGATCAGAACTAGCCTGCTGTCGTCGCTTTGATCACCTAGCAGGTGTCAGTGTCAAAACGTCGCGGTACTTACGCCGCGAGGGCCAATTCGTTGTTGGCTTTTGTGTTGTTTCCCGGATGATTTACGAGGCCGACCGGGATCCTCGACACGCCACTACAGCTTCAACCTACACGTCGAAACCAAGCACCCCCGATTGATTCTGGAGTTTCGATTTCGGATTTCGGGTTTACATAGTTGAAAGCCGATTCCGATTTCAAAGAACACTCTTACTATACGTCCTACAGGACCCATATGTCCAATGCCGCGATGCAGATAGCTTTAGAAACCCAACGCAACCTGCAGAGCGATAAGAGAGTAGGCCGTCACAAGCACAGGGTCCATTTCCCACCACCGGCCGGTTTCGTTGAGCCAGTAGCCGTTGCCGGTTTCGGGGTCGACTTTCTGTAAGTTCACAAGTTTGCGGGCGAGTTCCTGCCTCCAGTTGATATTTGATCCGTCAGGTCCGGGGAACCGGTCATGTCCGTAGGCTGCGAGGCCCTTGGCGAGGACGTTGTAGAAGTAGTAGAGCCCTTCATCGCCCATGCCCGGATTTTCATCGAGGGTCCAGTGTTTCGTGGCCCAGTCAAACGCGGACCGGACACGCACATCATCTCGGTCCACATCGGCATAGATGAAGCTGAGCAGGCCGGCATAGGTCATGCTCCCGTACGAGCGGAAGCGGATTACGCCTTCCTCATCTTCAAAGGTTCCCGCCTTGCTCTCCCCGGGGTGATATGCGAAGCCACCTTTTTCGTTGGGATCATCGGTTGCCCATGGCTGGTCATTTGACTCCGGAAGATTCTGGACTCGCGACACGAATTTCTCGGTGCGTTTCCAGTCAAGATCGGCTTTCCTATCTCCGTCCTTTCTCAGGTCCTCGACGCTCTCGGTCATCCGCATGGCTTCGTAGGCGATATAGGAATTGGAGAGATCCGCGTATGCGCGGCCGGAGCCGGGATCATAGCCCATACCGCCTTCATACATGTCGCCGCCGAGATGCTGCGAAGCCGCAACAAAAGTGCGGGCCTTCTGAACCACGGGTGTCGCCTCAGGTCCGCCCGCGATGTGAAGGGCCACCATGCAGAGCGCCGTGTTGTAGTTGCTCAGGCCTCCGCCTTTCCTGTCTTCGCTGGGCTCCCGGTAGATCGCGCCGTTTTCGTGGACACACGAGAGGATATAGTCGACACCTTTCTTCACGGCATCGGGGTGGCTTTTTCCCCGGTCCAGCGCCCATATCGCCAGTGCAGTCAGGGCAGGGAACTCTGGATTTGACCAGGATCCGTCCTCGTTCTGCTTCGATACGAGCCACGCGGTACCGCGGTCGACAGCGGCCTGCGCCTCTCGTCGGAGAGATTCGTCCGCAGGCCAATCTGCAGTGCCGGTAACGGAGATCTCCTCGGTGGGCGCTGTCAGAGGGACGGCAGCGAGGAAAAGAGACAACAACGTGAACCCCGGGAATCTTGAAGACAGCGTCATGGGTATATTCCTTTCTTCCAGTGGATAGCGGCGCCAACTGTAGGCAGATTGTTGGTTTTTTTCAACTTCATGGCGTAGTATCTTTGATCATGGTCAAATCTGATGGAGAGAAGAACGGCAAAACGGCAAAACATGCCTTCGGAACTTTCGGAGGTGTGTTCACGCCTTCTGTGCTGACCATTCTCGGCGTAATCATGTTTCTGCGCGCCGGTTACGTGGTAGGCGAAGCGGGAATTAAGCATGCGATTCTCATTCTGCTCCTCGCCCAGAGCATAACACAGATCACTTTCCTGTCGATGGCAGCCATTGCGACGAATACCCCAGTGAAGGGCGGAGGCGCGTATTTCCTCATATCC
>JAHIZV010000188.1 GCA_018814445.1 Verrucomicrobiota bacterium
CATCTTCTTCAACAACTGCTATCCTATTCTCAATCCGGTTAACCGGAGGTGGATGGCGTGAGCCATCGGGCCCGCAAGGGCCTTTTTATTTGCTATACGAATTTCTTTCCAAATATCTTTCCGTCCCGTTGATCATATTTGCTGCGCAAGATAGCAATTATCCTCTGTGCGAAAGTGGCAAGGGGTCTCCCCAAGAAACCGTATTCATCTAATATCTCAGCCCGACTCGGATGAGCAACCAGATCAGCCAACTGAAGGCCGCTAACGTTCGCTGTCTTTGGCTTCACTTTCAGTTGTCTGCTTGTAAAGGAACTCTGAAACTGCATCGGCTCAATGTATTCCGTCCCCTGTTGCCAGAGCCGTTCAAAGGAATCTTTAAGTCTCCGATCTTCCTTGCCACCCCGCGACTCTGCCATGACATCGCCCTTAGATTTCTTGCGATTGAGCCAAAAGTTGAAACGCTCCAGGAGAATCGCCAGGCAATAGTGGTACGGGTCATAGCGCCACGTGGAGTAAGTGTCGCGATGGCTCTTCTTGTCTAAGCATACGGAGATCACCGTATACTCCCAGTGATCAAGAAGCGACAACAGGTCACTATCGAATGCAGTTCTGGTATTGTGATTCTTCAGATTCTCAAAAGGATGTTTCGCGTTCACAAGTTCCTTGCGATGGAAAATGACAGGATCGTCTGGATGGGAGCCGAAAAACTTCTCCTTGAGTGCTTCCATCTGTGGGCGCAACTTAGCTTTCACGTAGTCCAACTCGATGATCACACCTGTGAGGCTGAGGAATCGATGGTTCGGATTGTCGGAACTCTCCAGGTCCGGATTGCCTACCTCGTCCACATACATGCGGTACTTACTCACGCGGCGAACATCCTTGTCTTGGTTTCGATGAGCAGGTCACGAGGGTTGCCAGCCATTTGCAGGGCGGCCAAACCGCCCGCTTCACGGACTTCTGGAGTCTGGAATATCTGCGGGTTTTCGAGGCCATCCGTGCCCCCGCGTTCGAATTGGCTGGCGATGGCGCGGATTGTGGCAGCGGATTTATTGGGCAAGGCACTAATCCAGTCTTCGTGCTTGTAGGTAAAAGCCATAGTCCGCTCATGACGAGTGCGGGGGTTCATCCCCCAGCCGAGTTCAGCCAGAACGTCGTATAGATCGTATTCTCCCTTCCCGTCAACCATCCTCACAACATTGGGAGAGTATCCACCAGTTACGAGCGAGTCAATCAACTCCTGACGCGACGGAGGGTCGATCCAGCGCCCCCGGAAAGCGTCAAGTGTGTGGACTTCTTGGACGAGACGCGCGGCGAGGCGCGCCTTGTACTCGTCGAGAGGCACGGGCATGGCCCTGCCGTCCACGTCGGCAACGATGAAGCGCCCCGCATCGGTGATATGCACGTCAAAGCCTTCGACGCTGATGATTGGTTCAGGCGGAGGAGGGGGAGGCGGTCCCGTACCTTCGCGGGGTTTGGTCGGTTTGGTGATAAAGCCTTCGCCGAAGAGGCGCGTGGCGTCGGTGTAGTCATAGACGCGGAACATCAGCTTGCCAGTAGGCGGGTCGATGCGCGTGCCGCGTCCGACCATCTGGTAGAAGGAGATTGGGCTTTTTAGATACTTGAAGAAGACGATATTCCGCACGCAGGGGACATCCACGCCGGTGGTCAAGAGGTCCACCGTTGTGGCGATGAAGTGGCTACGGGACGAGGCGCGCAGGTCCGGAAGCTGGTCGTTGCCGCTGCTGGCGGCAGTGCATTTGAAGGCGAAGTACTCAAGCCGCTGTCTGCCGTTGTTGGCGCACCACTTCGCATACTGGTTGTTCATGCAGACGGCCACGTCATCGGCATGGCGGTCACGGGCGCAGAAGATGATAGTCTTCTGCTCAAGGTCACCGGTTTCCAGAAGATAGTTGAAGAAGTCTTGGCACATGGCCTGCACGCGATCCGGCAGCAGGATGCGGTCTTCGTACTGGTAACGCTCATAAAGGTCATCGATCTGCTCAGCGGTGATAGGGAGGCCGGTGATGGCGTCCACTGGGTTTCGGGCTATGATTTCCTCTTTCGTGATTCCGGTGTCGTCGAGGTTGACACGTCCCTTTTGGATTTCGCAGGCAGCAAGGTAGCCGTCTTCAATGGCCTGGGCGATGTCGTATTCGTAAGCCGG
>JAHIZV010000189.1 GCA_018814445.1 Verrucomicrobiota bacterium
ATCCCGACATCAGCTTCCCCGTGTTGCGGCGGAGGGCGGCGGATATGTTCCTGGACATGTTGCAGGCTTACGGCGATCTGGCATTGCGAAAGGGACACTCATCTCTTGCCTGGGGAACCTGTTTCCCCTCTGAGACCGCGTGTCGATCCGCACAGAGCCGGCTCAACAAGGCAGGTGTTGTTGCCTATCGCGAGACCGGCAGCAATAGACCCGTGCTCATGGTCACGGATAGATACACGCCAAAAGACATTTTCCATCCGGAGAGATTCTGGAAGAAGAAATGGCACGGAACGTGGAGCATTCTGATGTACGACATTCCCGAGGAAGACAGAGTATTTCGAAACAGTCTGCGCAGGTTTTTACGCCGGCTGCGCATGGGATGTCTTCAGAAGAGTGTGTGGGTCAGCCCCTGGGACATTCGACCGTCGTATGATGACCTGGTGCAGACCGTGGGAATTGAGTTTGTCGCTCATCTTTTTGAGGCGCGATCCGTCCTCTATCGCGATCCCGGGGAGATCGTGCGCGCGGCATGGGACTTCGTGTCGCTTTCTGAAACCCAGCAGGAATATGTGCGCTATGTGAAAAGCACGGAGAACGCGGTCTCTTCCGGTATCGTGGCGGACGAAGAACTTGAGGAGTACGCGCGGAACGAAATGGAAGCCTTCGCTACCGCCATGACCGACGATCCGCTTCTGCCCAAGGAGCTTCATCCACACGGATATATAGGTCCCGACGTGCACAAGGCTCACTTGGCATTCGTGGAAACCATGAGAATCCGCTTGAAAGGTATCCGCTGATGTCACATTCAGGTGTGCGATCGCACACCTGAATGTGACAAACCAAAGGTCATTGAGAACATACGCGGGGGGTGTCCGCGTCGGGAGCCAGGTCTGAGGGCCGCGGAACATTAGGTTTTTCATTATGCGGGGGATTGTCATAATCGACCGCTGCAGAGAATTCCGGTGAGGAAAAGGTGATTGAGAAGCAACGACATTTGCTGAAAGAGGACCATGACTATTAGAACGAGATTTGCACCGAGTCCAACCGGGCATGTACATATCGGCAATATTCGGGCCGCGATCTACAACTGGCTGTTTGCCCGTCATGAAGGAGGAAAATTCCTCTTGCGCGTTGAAGATACGGATCGTGAGCGCTCCACGGACGAAGCGATACACACGCTCCTTGAGGCCATGGAATGGCTCGGTCTTAGCCACGACGAGGAGCCGTTGTATCAGTCCACACGGCAGGCCGCCCATCTCGCCGTGGCTGAGGAGTTGTTGTCGAAGGGGTTCGCCTACAAGGAGGACAAAGGCGGCACCGGGCGAGGGGATGCCGTTGTCTTCAATATGCCCGGTAAGGATATGTCCTTCCATGATGAAATCAAAGGCGATCTCTCGAAAGCATCCGCGGATATGAAAGACTTTGTCATTGTCCGTTCGAACGGCACCCCGGTCTTCCATCTCGCCAACGTAGTGGACGATGTCCACATGGGAATCACACATGTAATCCGCGGAGACGACCATGTTGAGAACACGTACCGCCACTTGGCGCTGTACCAGGCGATAGGCGCTGAAACCCCTAAGTTTGCGCACCTACCGATGATTACAAACGCCCAGGGAAAGCCGTATTCGAAGCGTGACGGTGATGCGTATGTGGGCGAGTTTCGGGAAGCCGGGTTCCTGCCCGATGCGCTCTTCAACTACCTCGCCCTTCTCGGCTGGTCGCCTGGTGATGACCGCGAAGTACTCTCGCGAAATGAGATGGTTGAACTCTTCACCCTCGACCGCGTGCAGTCTTCAGCCGCGCAGATGGACCGCGCGAAGCTGGAGTGGATGAATGGTCAACACATGGCCTTGCTTCCTCTCGAAGAGCGAGCGATCCGATGCCGTGAGGTTATGGAAAAGCGCGGGCTCTGGAGAGACGATATCTCAGAGGAGTACTTCCTTAAGGTGATCGAGTTGTTAGGTGACCGCATCAAGTTCTTCAGCGACATAGCCGATGAATCAGCCTTCTTCTTCACCGAGGATTACGAATACGAGGAGAAAGCAGCCCGGAAACGTCTGCGGAAAGAGGGGGCGCTCGAAGGTATGAGACTGCTTCGCGACAGGTTTGCGGAACTGGAGGAATTCACGGCTTCCGGGCTTGAAGAGGTTCTGCGCGGGCTGGCGGAGGAAAACGAGTGGAATCCCGGAGTGCTGATTCATCCGGTACGCGTTGCCGTATCGGGCAAGGCAGGCGGGCCCGGTCTTTTTGAAATGCTGCAAGTGATTGGCAAAGAAAGAGTTCTGTCGCGTATGGACAAAGCTGTGGTGCGGTTTTCAGAATAGGGCAGCAAGCTCATATGAGTCCATGGTTTAAACTGACGCTGGCAAGCAGGATCACCATCTGCCGAATGATGGGTATTCCGGTGTTTATCCTTCTGCTCACCTACTACCTGCAGTCCCTCAAGGCGGGACAACCCAACGAGGTATTGAGGGTATGGGCTCTGACTGTTTTTCTGGGCGTTGCGCTGACGGATGCCCTGGACGGTTACATCGCGCGCGCCCGCAATCAAATAACGCGGCTCGGACGTATTCTTGACCCGCTGGCGGACAAGATGCTTCTGCTGTCCGCAGTGATCATGCTCACGCGGCCTTCGATTCCCGCTCTGGAGCCCCAGTTGCCGATCTGGTACACGCTGATTATCATCAGCCGCGACGCCTTCCTGATCGCAGGAGCGTTTGTCATTGATCACCTTGTCGGGCATGTGGAGATTCATCCACGCCTGACGGGAAAGCTCTCCACCGTATTCCAGATGACGTGTATCGTGTGGGTGCTGGCTGCCTGGCCGGTTGCCCCGTTCAAATGGATTGTCTGGAGCGGGGGCGCGATAACCGTGTTCGCCTGGATACTGTATTTCATTGATGGATTCAGACAGCTCGAGCACAGTGAGGCCTCACAGCTCGAAACCTGAGACTGTGCGGCGGATGGATCTCATGAAACAGGAATTTGAGAAGAGAATAATAGCGATCGTTGGAAGGCCGAATGTCGGGAAGTCGGCATTGTTCAACCGGCTTGTCGGCCGGCGTCTTGCTATTGTTCACGAGGAAAGCGGTGTTACGCGCGATCGTCTTGCATGCGAGGCCACGTGGGATGGAAAGCGGTACGAGCTGATCGACACGGGCGGAGTCGGGTTGATGGACGCGGCGACAGCGGCGGATCGCATTGAAGAGGGAACACGTCAGCAGGTAGACATCGCCATCCAGGATGCGGCCGTAATCATTTTTGTGACGGATATCGATGCGGGAATTACGGCGCTTGACGAAGAGGTCGCGAAGCTTCTTCATGAAAGTGGTCGTCCTGTGTATCTTGCGGCAAATAAAGCAGATAACGAAGGCCGGAGGAAAGATGCAGTAGACTTTGAAAGCCTCGGATTCCCGGTCTTCCCCGTTTCTGCGCTTCACAACCTGGGCATTGGCGACCTGATGGAAGGCGCCGTCGAGAGGCTTCCTGAAGCGCAAGAGGAAGAGGCGCGCGACGCGTTGAAAGTGGTGATCGCGGGCAGACCCAACGCAGGCAAGTCATCCTACATCAACCGCCTCCTGCGCAGCGACCGGGTCATTGTCTCCGAAATACCGGGAACGACTCGTGACAGCATTGAGATCCCTTTCACCGTCGGCGAAGGTCCGCAGTCACGTCACTACCTCTTGATCGATACCGCAGGCATGAAACGTAAGGGCAAGACGAAGACGGCGGTCGACACCTTCAGCTTGATGCGTGCGGAGAAGAGCATCGAAAGGGCCGATGTCGTCGTACTGGTTGTGGACGGCGAAGTAGGGCCGAGCACCCAGGACAAGAAGATCGCCGCACAGATTATCGAACACAACAAGGGCTGTCTGTTCCTTGTGAATAAATGGGACTTGGTGGCGGCGACGCAGCGGCAGTATGCGAAGGCGCTCGCACGCGAGCTGCCGTTCCTTCAATTCGCGCCTGTTGTATTCGCTTCGGCAAAAGACGGATACAACATACGCAGAAGCATTGAGGCTATTGACTTCGTCGCGTCACAGATCCGCATGACGCTTTCTACGGGACTGTTGAACAGGGTGATCAAAGACGCGGCGCAAAAAGTCCAGCCGCCTGTCGTCGGAAATCGCAGGCTGAAGTTCTACTACGCCACACAGGTCGGCACCGAGCCGATCCGGATCAAGATCTTCGCGAACTATCCCCGCAAAATCCCTGCAAGCTACCAGAGCTACCTGGTCAGGAGCCTGCGCGAAGCCTTCGGACTCGAAGGCGCGCCGGTAGTGCTGCATTTTGCCGCCAGGCATTAAAGAAGTCGTCTCACACAAAGGCGCGAAGTCGCAAAGAGGATTGGATTCGCCCTGCGCGACAGACACTCCCCGCCGACAAAGATCGATTTCTGGTCAATTCCCTTTTCGCGTGAGTCTCAGAATCCGCGCGTTTTACGGGCCCAAAACGGCCTCCAAACCAAAATCTAATCCTCAAATCAGAAAAATCTTGCCCCACTAGATATAGGTGTCTATTGTCTTTTCTGTTCACTAACGTACAACATATTGTGGTTATCAACAGGTTATTAACAACGCATTGCCCCATCTAATCATCTGCATGTGAGGGGTTTACAGCAGGAGGGAAAAACAGATGGTCGATACCCGCAAATCTGCGACCATTCGTGAGACGCGTGACGCCGGAAGAAACCTGACAGAGACAACTTCCACACCAGACCGCGTAGCTGGCGGCAAGGAACTCGAGTCCGGACAAAAGAGGGGGTTGGAGATCCCGCGCGTGTTCAGCACCGAAGGTGTTGATCCATTTGCACAGGTGGAGTGGGAACAGCGTAAAGCCGGCATTTCCGATGAGAAAGGAAATGCCATCTTTGAGCAAAACGGGGTCGAGATTCCAAAGAACTGGTCGATGCTTGCGACCAACGTCGTCTCATCCAAGTACTTCTATGGAGAGATCGGCACACCGGAGCGCGAGTATTCCGTTCGTCAGCTTGTGCATCGGGTAGCCCGGACGATCGCTGACTGGGGGCTGGCTGACGGCGTGTTCGCCTCGAAAGAAGATGCCGAGACATACTACCAGGAGCTCTGCTTCCTCTGCGTGAATCAGTACGGCGCTTTCAACTCGCCCGTGTGGTTCAACTGCGGTCTCCACCACGAGTACGGTATCGGCAACGACAGCGCGGCCGGCAACTACTATTTCGACCCCGAAACGAAGGCGATCAAACGCGCGACCACGCAGTATGAATATCCTCAGTGCTCGGCATGCTTTATTCAGTCTGTTGAAGATACGATGGACGGCATTATGGAACTCGCGCGAAGCGAGGCGATGCTGTTCAAGTTCGGAAGCGGAACCGGTACTGATCTTTCGACGATCCGCAGCTCACGCGAGAAGATGAGCGGCGGAGGAACACCCAGCGGCCCGCTTTCTTTCCTTAAGGTCTACGACTCGGTCGCCAGCGTGGTGAAGTCCGGCGGAAAAACGCGGCGTGCGGCGAAAATGAATACGCTGAAATGCTGGCATCCGGACATCAAGGAGTTCATCGACGCCAAGCAGAAAGAGGAGAAGAAGGCGTGGGCCCTGATCGAGAACGGCTATTCAGGTGACTTCAACGGCGAAGCTTACGGCTCGATCTGTTTCCAGAATGAGAACCTGAGCATCCGCGTGACGGATGAATTCATGCAGGCGGTTCTTGATGACGGCGACTGGCAGACACATTTTGTGACGGA
>JAHIZV010000190.1 GCA_018814445.1 Verrucomicrobiota bacterium
ACCTCATCGGGCGACTACTCGCGGCCATCGGATTTGAGGAAGTCGAAGTGACCAGCCGGACGAGAGACGGCGGAATCGACGTGCGCGGGACGCTGGTTGTCGGCGACGTTATCCGCACCAGCCTTGCCGTGCAGGTGAAGCGGTGGAAGCACAACGTCCAATCGCCGGTCATTCAGCAGGTGCGCGGAAGTCTCGGGGCGCACGAGCAGGGCCTGATCATCACGACCAGCGATTTCAGCAAGGGCGCGAAGGAAGAAGCCGAACGCGCCGACGCAACACCCGTCGGCCTGATGAACGGCGAGCAGCTTGTTGCCCTGCTGGTCGAAAGCGAAATCGGTGTTCGCAGGACGCCGCTACAGTTGATCCAGCTTGGCGAACACCTCGATTCCCACACGACTGACAGCCCGAGGCTGTGAAGTGGAGAAGGGACGCTCTTCGTTTGCTGAGGGAAGGTGTCTCTGCGCTTGAGAACCTTGCGGCTTGGGGCTTTCGTGCTGGCGCAGCAACATGCACCCGTGGTAATGGTCTTCTTTCGCGGCAACCCGATGTTGCCCCGCAGGGATTGAATTAGGCCATCTGTGCTACAAAGGCGGCAGTGCTAGACATGGATATGTTGCGGCCAACGGCAATCAGAAGTGGTGCGACTGTCGGCGTCTTTACGCCCTCGGAACCTCTCACCGAGAATCGCCTCGATCTGGTCATGCGTGGAGCCTCTCTGCTCCAGTCCCACGGCTTTAAAGTCAAGTTTGCCGCCCATTTCAAGTCTCATACCGGCTACACGGCCGGGACGATTCAAGAACGCATCAACGACATCCACGCACTCCTCTCAGACCCGGAAGTCGATCTCCTAATGGCCGCTTGGGGTGGTCGGAGTTGTTGCCAGCTACTCCCACACTTGGATTACGGCCTCATCCGCGGAGCGCGCAAACCCGTCTTGGCCTTTAGCGATGGTTGTGTTCTGGTGAACGCGATTGCGTCGAAGTCCCGTCTTGTCGCGTTCTACGGTCCGAATGTGGTGGGCAAACTCGACGCTACGGACTACTCAGACCTTCGCTCGCTGGGTCAGGGCGGACTTCGTCCGGGGTGCAATCTTCTTGGATCGCGTACGAGCTTCGAGCCCTTCACTGGTGGACTAGCGTCTGGAATCTTGATCGGGGGCAACCTCAGCACTTTCGCGAATGCCATTCTCGGCTCATGCTACGATCTTGACGCGGATGAGGTGATACTCCTGTGGGAATCAGGGCCCAAAACCGCGCAAGACCTCGATACTATTCTCTGTGCTCTGCGCCTGTCGAAGGGGCTCCCGCGTCTCAAGGGTATGGTAATCGGGCAGTGCGAAATCAAGAGGGATGAGAGATGGGGCGAGATGAGCCTTAGCGACATCGTGGGATCAGTGTTTGACGGCGTCGACATCCCCATTCTTCATGCACCCGTGTTTGGCCATAGCAAGCTTCTCAACCCGATCTTCCCGATCGGTTGCCGGGTTGAATTGGATTCGCGAAAGGGGGCTCTGATCCTGCAAGAATGCCCTGTTTCAGGCTAGCACATGTCGGATAATCCCATAGAGCGACATATCCCCGGCACGATCTACGAGATCATCGCGTGTTTCGGATCGGGCTGTCTTGTGTTCATGCTGGGAGCGCTCGCTGTTCTTGATCCAGCGTTTGTCAAACGAGCGGCCAAGTTCGTGCTTGCGCTGGATTTCCCCGAACAGGTGGGCCTTATGATCGTCGCGGTCACACTCGCCTACGTCTACGGCCAGTTATCGAGCACGCTGTCTGCGCCCTTTGTGGCGGATCCTGTAGGGAAGATCGTGAAATGCCTGGGCAAGCGTGCCTCACCCGATTTCCGCACTGGTTTCGAGTCCGCAGTCAACGCATATGGTTTGAGCGAGAAACTCCCCCAAGACAAGCGCAACAACAAGTGGACGCTGATGTTCTATCTTCAAGCGAAGGCCCCCGAGATAGGGGCCGACATCATGAAACGCTACGCCCGCGAGAAACTGGCGCGAATCAATGCTTTCAACATGATGGTTCTTACGCTTCTTACGCTTGCCTCTCTTCTTTGTGGCCATCTGCAGATCGGTCAACGCTTCGGGGTCACCGAGATACTGAAGGTGGCGAATCCTTGGTGGCTCGTACTCTATCTGGCGCTGTGTGCGACCTATAGCTATGAGTACTACAAGCGTAAGTGTTGGAACAATGACCTCCTGCTGAAGGTTCTTCCCGTCGCTGGCATTGCGCCTGCCCCGGATCGCGATGCCAAGAAGTGAGGGTTGTTACCTGTACTTCGGATTCGAGTATTCAGCATACGGCCGGCCGCCACACGGAAGCACTTTCTCGTATCCACACCATTTGTCTTCAGCCCCGAAATACGAGCTTGTGTCCTGTGTCACAGCGACGCGGAACGCTGCACGCACGCACTCCCGGAAATCTTCGATCCGTACACCAAACTCTGCGGCAAGAATGCTCTCAATCTCCAAGAAGACGTACTCACCCAGCTTGAAGTCGTAGGCGAAGCTTCTCCGCGCGAAGCACTCCTTGGGGTTCGTGTCGAGATCAGTGGCGTGATACGGATTCAGGGCGGTGTGCAATCCTCTCTCCCTGCGTATTGCAAGGTCCTTGAAAGTACCTGTCATGTCTCGGTGGACGATCCGCGTTGCACCCTGCAATGGGTCGAGCTCGAGGAGGATGTTCTGGGCATTGTACTCAGGCAGCAAACCCAGTTCGAAAGCCTGAAATCGGAAGCAATCCAGCAGCGGGGTTACAAGGTGCGTCATTGCGGCTCGAAGTGGATCGCCCTTTCCTCCGAGGAGTCCAGTTATGAGAAGTGGATCAGACGGGCTCGTCTCGTCTGGCGAGAACAGGGCGAATAATGGAATCATGACCCTACGCGCGCCATACGGATATGGGGTGAACTCGCGGTAGATCATGCCCATCCCCGAGTTCTCGCCTCCGTCGTACAGGATCATGATGCCGACGTCCTCTCGCAGGATCGCGAAGCACTCAGGAGCCGTTCCCCGCTCCACGCTCGACGCAATCTCTCGGAAGTTCTCAAAGTTCGAGATCCACTTGCGGTAAGGGAGCGCCCTGTTGAACCTGCCAATCATGGCCGGATAGTGAAGCTTCGCGAAGAAAGCACCCTCGCTCCCAAGATGCAGGACCGTCCTGCCGGATGCGGTTGGGTACACATCGAGATGCCCGTCCGCGGAGCCCGACCGCCCCAGGGCCGCAAGCACATCGGCTAGAATGTCTGGATGGATCGGATACAGGATTTCCTCCCTGTTTCCCGCACGCATTGCTGGCGGCACACGGTCCGCATCCCCGAAGACACGGCAATCGTTCGCCTTCAGCCGCACGTAAGGCATGGAGAAGGGGCGTGCAGGTCCATGTGGGGCGGTCTCGGGAGATGTCGAATGCAAGAATGTGAAACCACTCGGCGACCCTTTGTTGACGTAGCGCTCCATGTGCACGAGCGCCTCAATGGGTTGTTCGATGACCTGGGCCAACTGCATCCGCCCTCATCCCCCCATGTCCGTGACGAAGCGATGCAGCTCCCGGGCAACCGGATAGTCAAGGGCGCCCGCGCTACTCGTCCCGTCTTTGTAGCCCGTTTGGGAACTGTAGGTAGATTTCTGCGAGCCTCGTTTGGCTCCCACTACAAGCTCGTGGTTTGACGGATGCACGCAAACCCACAGGAATCGATCCAGAAGCGCCAGCACGAACTCCGAGACTTCGTCGTCGGATCGTGGCGACGCCCGACCCAGCGCGCCGGCCACTGTGTTTGGCACGCCTATCAGTCCATCCACGTTTCTGAAAAGCCTCTCAAAGCAATCAGCTTGGATGACTTTGTGAATGTGGTGCGGGACGAGGTCGAACACCACAAACGATCCCCGTTTCTTCGCCGTTTCGACTATCTGAAGCACTGTATCGCGCGCATGGGTATCCTCAAGGAGATGACCAGCGAGAAAGACAATGTCATGGTTTGTTTCTTGGACGTAGGCCAGAGCAGCTTGCGGGAGGTCAAGGTTCGCGCCTCTTACTCCAAACGACGATCTACGCCCGCAGTCATCGTAAAGCAAGACTGCCTGGGCACATTCACGTTGGGACTCACGCTTCACTATGCAGATGCCCTTCAGAGGCAAGTCGCGGAGAAGCGTGCGAGATGCTTCATCCGTTCCAAGGCAGACGACCGCAGATACCTGCGCAAAACCTGCTCTCGCGGCTCCCAACGCGAAGTGAAAGCCAGATCCCCCCGGCTTCGACACAACTTCGGAGTGTACGTGCTCCCTTCGCAGAGGGACCTCCAGAGACATCCCCGGCGGAAGACGCACTACATGATCCCTCATCCAGTGGCCGAGCACTAGAACGCTCTTCTCCATCATTCGCCCACACCCCGTTCTTTCAGGCAAGCCTAGTCGACTTTTCACAGGCCGACGAGTGATTATTCATGTCCCGAATCGCTCATTCGGTATTCCGGGAGTGAGGGCCATGGTGTGGCGTGGCCCTCTGAACTGGACAAGCACGGCGCGCGGGGCCCCGGAGCATCCCGCGCCCGGGCGCTAAACGCCCGGTCAGCGACCTAAGCCGTTCCGTCAGTTGCGCCCCTTCCATGCCGGAGCGCGCGAGGCGCGTCTACGACCTGTCCGGGGCGCAACTGACTTCACGGCGAATGTGGACGAGCGGCTACGTAACAACTATGCCGCGCGCTTGGCCGTGCCGACAGGAATAGCAAAGGCTTTCTTGCCGTAGTCCTCTGCCTTGATAATCCGGCCGGTCTTCCAATGTCGA
>JAHIZV010000191.1 GCA_018814445.1 Verrucomicrobiota bacterium
CGCTTTGGGAGGCGAAGTGTGACTTCGCGGGGGGGCTACTCGACAAAGGAGTGCGACAAAGGGAGACGACAAAGTTGAGAGTCAGATTGCTTGTCCCCGGCTTCATGCGGGATTGAGATGATCAAGAATCCGGATCATGTGAGGAGTATCTCGGGATTGAGTCTGGGTGGACAGAGTTGGGAGTAAGAGGAAACCTGAGACCTGAAACTTGAAACCTGAGTTGAGGAAAGGATGCCTGCGGTATCAAGCTGACGCGAAGCGACCTTCGGAGTGCGGTACTTCGAGTACCGCTTTGGGAGGCGAAGTGTGACTTCGCGGGGGGGCTACTCGACAAAGGAGTGCGACAAAGGGAGACGACAAAGTTGAGAGTCAGATTGCTTGTCCCCGTCTTCCATTTGGATCTCGGCAGGACCATACTTACTTGGTCGTTGCGGCTTTTTGCGCCTCTTGCGGCCATCCTGATTCAACAGCCGTAGGGCATGCTTTCGATGATGCCCACATACCTCGCAGAACTCGCCCAGAATGACCTTCCTGGGCTTCCGGCCAAGCATGCCGATATCTATCCTTTCCATCTTGACTTTGAGGGGTATTCGGGAGATAGAGTGATATTGGGTATATGCGCTGGTTTCCGCTCAAAGTAGTGAGGAGTAAATATATCGTGCTCATTTGCATAACCGGTTATTCGGCGGTGTGGGATTCTTTCAGTCAACCGCGACTAAATGCCATCATCGCTGGCGTCAATTCTTACCTCTCGCCCTGCGGCATAAACGCCCAAGTCTGTTTGCCAAATGCATCTCTTTAGATTCGATAAACAAAAACTGAACAGTGAAGGAAGGAAAAGATGAAAACTTTAACGATGATTATTGTAGCAGGCATCGGCCTCTGTGTGAGTGCCCACGCCGCTGTCGTCGTGCTTCATAACTTCGAAGGGGGTACGGTCGACAGTTGGACTGGAGGCACCGGTTTCCCCGACACGATTTTGACAGCCGCTTCAGGTGATACGCCCGATGCGTCAACGTACGCGCTGATCGTGGAATTCGATACCCCTTCCGGCGACATGTACGTCGACCACACTTACGCGGGCAGTAGCTGGTCCGGATACGATGCACTGTCTTTCGACACGAAAACTCCGCGACCGACTGCCGATGCCTGGCTTCGGATTTACAACGGCGCAGCCTTTGAATCCTACTATTACGACGGCCAGATTGCATCGGCCGACACATGGACCGCTGTCAGCATACCTCTCTCCAGTTTCTCAGCACCCATCCTAGCCAATGTGACTCAGTTGTCGTTGAGATGGAATTCCGCAGACAGCTGGCAGGATGCCGAAGTCGTCAAGTTTGATAACTTCGAACTGTTTTCAGAGGACGATCCCCCTTCCGGAGCCGTCCCTGAACCTTCTTCAGCGATGCTTGGCGGCCTGGGAGTGGCCCTGTTCTGGGCACTCCGGAAGAAACGCGCTGCCTGAGGCGGCAC
Organism: Verrucomicrobiota bacterium; assembly: GCA_018814445.1. Lineage (GTDB taxonomy): Bacteria > Verrucomicrobiota > Kiritimatiellia > JAHIZV01 > JAHIZV01 > JAHIZV01. The sequence continues at coordinate 1,477 of JAHIZV010000191.1, forward strand.
TGCATGTCCTGTCCGGCTGCGGACACGGCCCCTGCTGTCGCACAGGGGTACTATGGTGCATGTTGAAGGGGTAATCGACGAGCCATGAAAATCCGCTACAAACCGACTGGTCAAACTGCAGGAATCCTGTCGGCGCTTGTTCTCTTCACGTTTCTTGCGACGGTGGTTTCCGCCCAGACTAATCTGCCGAGTCCCGCCAACTGGATCAGTAATCCATCTTTCGAAACCGGTTCCGCCGACTGTCCCGTAGACTGGTTTTTTGCCAATCAACAGGAGACTACAACCGGAGGTTGGACCAATGCCAGCGCACATTCAGGTAGTGGCGGCGCACGGATAACGGGTCAAACCGGCCTCTCTTTCGGCCGCTGGATGACGCCGTACCGGATGTACCTCGAACCCGGAAAGCGTTATCGCGTTTCGTTCTGGTACCGAGGCAACGGGGCTGGCGTACATTTGATTGGCCACCCGGTCACACTCGACGCGAACGGTTCGTTCCAGGTTAACCTCTACAATAACTACAAGCGCGTGATCGCTTCAGGCCTCAGCAGCGCTTCCTGGACATATTTCGAGACCAATTTCGTGGCCTCAGGTTCCGGTATCTGGGCGCAGCTATGCCTGGTGATGGAGACGGGAAACAAGACGGCCGAGTTTGACGATGTCGCCATCGCCCGTCCCGGACTCGTGGTGATCGACCCCATCGCTCCTGCTGTGACCGCTCTCGGCATGACCAACAGCATCGTCGTCTACTGCGACACACTGCGCACCAACGATCTCAGTACGGTAGACTGGTCGATTGATTCAACCAATTTAACGCTCCGTTCGGTGGCGCTGGACACAACGAACCGGACGTGGACGCTGGGCCTGGAAGCGACGGCCGCGGGCGTAGCCGATCTTACACTGCGGGCCACTCCCGACGGCGGCAGCCTGATCACAAACCGCTTGGCACGCTTTGCGCGCGTCCGCCCCGGTACGGGAGGGCCCTTTGCCTTCGCGGTGGTTGCGGATGCGCAGATATACCAGTCGGTCGCAAGCGAGCGCAATGAACGCTTCGGTCAAATGGCGGCGTCGCTGAACGCTCTCGATCCCCTTTTTGCCATTTCCCTGGGAGATCAAATGGACGAGAGCGCCGGGCTCTGGGACGAAGAGAAGATAATGATAGCCGATGCGGGAAGAACGCAGTTTGGCCGTCTGGCCTGTCCGCTTTTCGCGCTGCCCGGCCTTCACGAGAGTGATCGATTCTACGAGGGGTCGCAAACACGGTGGTATCACGAGAAATACCTGAAGCGACCGGCTTACTTCTCATTGGAGGTGGAGGGCACGCTGATTGCCGGCGTGGATACCACGCCGGTCGGTGCGGCCGAACGCGAAAGCGGAGGCGGCTTCCTGCGCCTCGGACAGGCGGAATGGCTTGCAGCCGTACTCGGCTCATACACGGGTCGACTGCCTATTGTCGCCGGCCACGTCGCGCCCTACGATGAGTTTGGCGCCGAAGCGGACCGCGACCTATACCTCGGCCTGCTCTATACGAACCGGGTCCGCGCGGTGCTGGCGGGACATCGTCACGAAACGCTCGACCAGGGCATCCGCAATCCGGCCGTGGACGGCCAGACTTCCCCTCCATGGTCCAGCAACCTGACCACGCTGGCCGACGCAGCCGCCGGTATAGCCATGCTTGCCGATCCCAGCAACACCGTCTTCCTCACCACGGTAACCGCGTGCGCGGATCTGCAGGGCGCAGCCACCTTCCGCGGCTACCGCTACCTGCTGGTGCGCGATCAGCAGATTGCCTGGCAGGACGTACTCCCGCTCAGCCTGTCCGTCACCTGTTCGTCTTCCGCGCCGAACACGGTCACATTCCATCTCACCAACGGCAGCGACAAGGCTGTCAGCGGTCTTCCCCTGCATGTCGAACTCCCTGCGGGAGTCGCGAGCGCCGAGCTGAATGGTTCTCCCCTGGTGGTGCAGGCAACGACTTTGCCCGGAGGGAGGCAGGAAGTGTGGGCACAAGCTGACATCGGCACGAATATGACTGCGGAAGTTGTTTTCCGCTCCTCCGATCCGTTGTACACGCTGACGGACTTCGAGTCCGGCACGGCGGAGGGATGGCTGGGCGGAACTGATTTCCCGGACACGATCCTTTCCATCGTGAGCGGCGACACACCGGATGCTTCCACGTACGCGCTGAAGGTCACCCTTGATACACCCACGGGCCAATCCTATCTGACAAAACTCTTCAGCCCGGCGATGGACTGGTCCACGTACACGCATTTGCGCTTCTGGACTAAGAGTCCGCAGCCCACCTACACAGCATGGATCCGGCTCAATAATCAGGTCAATGTCAACTACCATGATCAAATCCTCTCGCCGCTGACGTGGACGCAGGTAAGTATCGCCTTGACCAACTTCATCGGCGTGAACCAGTCGACGGTCACGGAAGTGTCTCCTCGATGGACAGGGGATCAATGGACCAATGGTGCGGCGATCCTGTTTGACCGCTTTGAACTGTACAACGATATGCTGACCGATTCGGACGGTGATGGAATACCTGACGCATGGGAGCTAAAGCACGGATTGAATCCTTCGGTCTCAAACAGTGCCACAGCCAATGTTGATGGCGATTGGATGACGGACTACGAGGAATACATTGCCGACACGCATCCGACGAATGGAGATTCGTTCTGGCCTCCACTGCTCCTCGACGATATATCCAACATCCTGTTCACGGGAACGTCTACGGCTCGCATCTATCGCTTAAGCTCTACCACAAACCTTACGGCTGTTCCGCAGTTTTGGCAGGCTGCTTCAGGGCCCAGTCCAGGCAACGGCGGTACGGTGACGATGCCGATCGTATTGGATGTGCCCTGGCGGGCGTATCGCGGTTCGGTGGAGGTGCCATGAATACACGATATGCAAGAGGGAGTGCTGTTATGTCTATATGCGGTCGTATCGTTGTACTGAGCCTCTGTCTGGCCGCTCCGGCTCGGGCTCTCGATAATCTTCCGGAGGCGGCCAACTGGATTGCCAATTCGTCCTTTGAGGTCGGATCCGGCGACTGTCCCGTCGACTGGAAGTTCTTCAACCAGCACGAGGTGATCACTGGAACCTGGGATGGGTCCAGCGCGCACAGCGGCGCACAGGGCGTGGCCGTGCATGGCGACGGCGGGCTGGCGTACGGGCGCTGGCTCACCCCGTACCGCATCCCCTTCGAACCGGGGGAGCGTTGCCGTGTCTCTTTCTGGTACCGGGGTGCCGGCGCACAGGTGTACCTGCAGGGCCGCGCCAGCTCACTGAATGTGAGCGGTATCTACTCGAACAATCTGACGAAGTACTACAAGACGATGCTCGGTCCCACTCCCGCCACATCCGATTGGACGTACGTGGAAACCGAATTTGCCGCCCCGGATTATCCGAGCTGGGCGCAACTGTGCCTGGGCGGCAGCGGCCGCGACACATGCGAGTTCGACGATATCATGCTGGCCCGGACCGGCTTGGTGCTGATCGACCCCACATCACCTCTGCTGACCGCTCCCGGCGCAACGAATCATTTCACTTTCTACGCTGAAGAGCTGCGCGATCACGCGACCAATACAGTGATCTGGCAGGTCGAGTCCGACCACTTTGCGCTGCAGTCTGTCTCACTCGATGCGACGCAGAAACTGTGGACGCTCGAAGTGATCGCAACCAACACCGGCGTGGCAGATATCATCTTCCTGGCCGCGACGAACGGATCTCCTTCCGTGAGCCTGAGTCTGCCGCGAGCGGCCCGTGTTCACGCAGGCACGGGCGGAGCCTTTGCTTTCACGGTCATGACCGATCTGCACTTCTACCGCCCGGGCAGTAATGAACGCAACGACAAGTTCGGCAAGCTGGCGGACTCACTGAACGCCCTCGATCCTCTTTTCGCGATCTCGCTCGGCGATCAACTGGAAATTCACAGCGGGTACCGCGACGAGGAGAAAAAATACGAAGTCGCCGCGGTGCAGGAACAGCTCGCGCGGGTCGAGGTACCCCTCTTCAAGGTGGCGGGGAATCATGAAGTCGACAAGAGCTACGAGGGCTCGGGTACGCAGTGGTACTTCGAGAAGTTGATGCAAGTCACCCCCTACTTCTCGCTCGAAGTGGACGGCACCCTCATCGCCGGTGTCGACGACTCGGCGCCCGGCAACTGCGCGCGCGAGCACGGCGGTGCTTTTCTGCGTGACGGCCAGGCAGCGTGGGTTAGTGATCTGCTGGGTTCGTACACGGGACGCATGCCCATTCTCTGCGCCCACATCTCGCCGTACACTGAATTTGCGAACAGTGCTGATCGCGACCAGTTGATGACAATCATCTTCACCAACCGCGTCCGCGCCTTTCTTGCCGGACATTTGCACTATACAAAAGATGAGTGGGTACGGAACCCGGTGGCTGACGGAGGGCTCGGACCGCCCTGGCCGACGCCAACGCTGCTGACCAACTCGGCCGCAGGCACGTTGAAGCTGGCCGACGCGAGCAACACTGTCTTTCTAACCACGACGACGGGCAGCGCGTTTCTGCTGGGCGGCTCTCCGTTCAACGGCTACCGCTACTTGCTTGTGCGCGACCAGGCGATCGTCTGGCAGGATGTTCTTCCGATTAGCCTCAGCGTCACGCGTACTACGCCTGCAGACAACATCGTGACCTATTACCTGACCAACGGTGTCGACAAGGCCATCACGGGCCTGCCGCTGCGGGCTGACCTGCCCGACGGCACTGTGACCGCCACGCTTGACGCGGCACCGCTGGCTGTGGACGTCACCACCAACAGTATGGCGCGCCTGATTGTCTGGGTGCAACCCGACATCCCCACCGGCACCACGGCCACGGTAAGCATCCGCTCTGACTGATAGTGGTGTCGGGCGAGAAGGGTCAGGAAGAGGGACCAGGCATTGGTATCTATTTCATCTTACGTCGGCCGCGAAGTCAGACTTCACGGAAGAAAGGCTGCATCCCGCCAACGGCGGGAAAGGGTCGAACTTTACCACGCCAGTGGCGTGGTGGCAGCACTCCAGGGATACCTTCGGCATCACGCTGACGCGAAGCGTCCTTCGGAGTGCGGTACTTCGAGTACCGCTTTGGGAGGCGAAGTGTGACTTCGCGGGGGGTACTCGACAAAGGAGTGCGACAAAGGGAGTCGACAAAGTTGAGAGTCAGATTACTTGCCCCCGTCTTCCGCACGCAGGCATGTGTTCTTCGTTTTCCGAAACTCAGGTTTCAAGTTTCAGGTCTCAGGTTTCTCTTCAGCTCACCTTGCCAATGTTGATCTTGATGTCTTCGCGGCGTTCCAGGCGGTCCTTCTGACCGTCTTTGATCCAGAGGATGCGGTCGCTCGTTGCGAGCATCTTGTGATCGTGAGTTGCGGAAATCACCGTGACGCCTAGTTCTTTGCTCAGACCGCTTAGAAGTTGGATGATCTCTTCGCCTGTGTGGAGGTCGAGGTTTCCGGTCGGTTCGTCGGCGAGGACGATGGCTGGTTCGTTCGCCAGTGCGCGCGCTATGGCTACACGCTGCTGCTGTCCGCCGGAGAGTTCATCCGGCCTGTGTGTCATACGGTCTCCGAGTCCAACCTTCGTGAGAATCTCTTTGGAGCGGGCCTCGGCTCTGTCCTGCGTCCACCCGCCGAAGATGAGGGGCATTGCGACGTTGTCGATCGCGTTGTACGCGGGGAGCAAATTGAAAGACTGGAAGACGTAGCCGATGTGTTTGCCGCGGAAATAGGCCAGCTCGCGACTGCTGAGATCGCCCAGTGAAACGCCCGCCACGGTCACCTTGCCCGAGGTCGGCAGATCCAATGCACCGATCATGTTGAACAAGGTGCTCTTGCCGGAACCGGAGGGACCCATGATGGACAGATATTCGCCCCGGAATATCTCCAGATTCATATCCTTCAAGGCATGGACCTTGATCTTTCCAAGGTCGAAGACCTTGTTCACACCTTCGACTTTTATCAGCACGTTGGACATGGGGTTGTTGTCTCGGAAGTGGAGGTTTCGGGTTTCGGGCTTCGGGTTTCGGGATCAGAGGGCCAACCGGATTGATGTGGCTCTTGCTTGGAGGCGTAGTGAGCCTGATCCTCGCTGACTTTCCAGCGTCTGGCGTCTTCCGGTAGCTTGCGCTCAAGGGTCTTTTCCAAGCCGTTCAGCATGCGGATGCATTGTTTATAGCGTTTCTTGTAGGTCAGGAATGTCTGCTCTGGAATGTAGTCCTTCATGGAGGCCATGTAGAGGTGGTGGATAGTCTCTCCTGCTTCACCTCTTGCTCGATTCACACCCTCGATCTCGTTCCGAACGTGTCGATCGTCATTCTTCTCAGCGAGTTGAGAAGGGGAACTGTTGGATGAGCGTCTTACCTGACTTCCTAGTTCATACCGCTCTTCAGAGGGCCATTCATGAGTCAGATCGCACACTTCAAGATGCAACCGGCAGAGCAGGCGATACACCTCCAAATCCTCAACATCCATGTAGCTTCTTTCAACCATCATCTGTTCTTCCCGAAACCCGAAACCCGAACACCGAAACCCTAAAACGGTAGCGGAATCGCTGCCTTACTGAGAAACGTTATCCCTACTCCCACCGTCGTAATCAGCCCCATCCCGCACGCGAATCCTGCGCTTACTACGGGAATGTACTGTCTCCATTTCAGTCCGAGTCTCTTCTGAAAATAGTAGCGGCCGATCAGGGCTCCTATGAACTGGGGGATGATCCAGTGCGGCATGACGTTTCCTATGCCGCGAACCACGCCGTAGACCATCATGACGGGGGCGCCCAGCGCGGAGAGTCCAAAGAACAGCAACGAGCCGAAGACGGTTCCTATGAGGATATAGAGGACGTTGAAGGCTTCCTCGAAGATGGAATACTCGCCAAGGGTAGAGGAATACATGATGCAGGCATTCTCGGCCTGGAGTTTCCAGATCTCGTCCGCGTATGGATATACGGCCGAAGGCACTTCGTTGAGGCTCCAGATGAAGTTCATGAAAAAGATGGAACTGATGAGGATGATGGGGAAGAGGACTATCTGTGTCTTCCAGATGCTGGTGAACTTCGTTCCCGTCAGTTCGCATTGCTTATAGAACACGGTCATCATGCCGTAGTTCGCGATAGGTATTGGCAGGAACCAGCAGGCGACCCCCTTGTATCCGCTGAGAATGAGCGTGGCCTCGCGGATGAACGGGATTTCAACGACCTGTCCGACCATGCCCTCGAGGCGCGCGGTCACGTAGCTGATCAGCGGAGTGTAGACGAAGCCGAGGAAGAACAGCACGGCCATGATGCCTCGGTGCCAGTCGACCAGCCAGCCCGATACCGTGATGTAGGTCATGGTGATGAACAGATAAGTAACCAGAACAATCCATGTCCTGATGTCGCCGCGTCCCTCAGGCAGCGCGCCGACGGAAGCCAGCGTCGCGGACTTCTCGCCCTTCTCTCTCTTTGCGGAACGGACGCTCTTGACGACCTGCACAAAGCCTGCGATGGCGATGGCAAGCGCCATGCCGATGCCGAAGCTGAAGTAGAAGTCGACATTGTTGAAGTACATCGTGCTGACGGTGCTGTCGCCGGGGTTCCAGGTGTGAAGAATCCGGAACTTGTAGAGAATCGGATTCAGGCAGAACATGACCACGAGGCCGATGAAGCTGCCGACCATGGCGAAGAAGGGCAGGACCATGCCGAAAATCAGGTTGCCGAGATCCCACGAAACGCCGGTTGCCACCGCGCTCAGATAGTCGCCGGTTTTGGGTGTCCAGTCGGAGAAAGGAATCGGGAATATCTGGATCGGTTTTCCGGTCAGCGCTCCGGTTAACGTGGGCACCAGAAGATAGAGCAGTCCGAAGGTCAGACCGATGGCGCCGCCGATCGAGAACACTCGCCATCGCCAGCGCTCCTCGTCGTCCTTGATGGCTTTCTCATCCGCATCTTCCGCAAGGGCCATGATGCCCTGCGCGCCGATCGGCGCCATTGGGAAGGGCAGTTTCTCGATGTCGCTGGCAACGCGGAAAAGTCCGTAGCCGAGGACCATGCTGGAAAGCTGGCTGAAGAACGTGCCGAAGATGACCAGACCTATCGCGGGAAGCCAGTCGACATGGAAGAACGTGCGCGCATCGTACGAGGCGGAGTCGGGCGAGGGGGCGAACCAGTTCGGAAGCTGATCGGCGATGCCGTTGGCGATCGCGGCGTCACTGCGCACGAAGAACTGGTTCCAGAGCAGTCCGTTGAACGGCATGCCCATGGCCGCGCCGGCCATGAAAAACAGGACGAATATTTCCGCTTTCTTAAGGTTCTTCTGAGCGCGCTTCGCGACCTCGATGAAGAGAATGACCGTAACCCACTGCGATGCCGCGCCGATGTTCTCGACGCCCGCCAGCAGACCCATGTAGAGGGCGCCCGGAACCATCAGCAGGGCAATGAAAATCGCGCCGAGCAGAGCGGTCCAGTTGAAGCCGTCCTCAAACGTGGACGGGACTTCCATCACCTGCCGGAACTCTTCGAGTTCTTTGTCTATTTTGTGGTCAGCCATGGGCGGAATGGTTGATGGTTGATGGTTGATGGTTCATGGGAGTCACGAAGGCATCTCCTTCAGCTTCACCAGAGTTTGAGAGCGATAGTGTTCCATCGTCTCCTTGGGCAGCGAGCGCCATAGGAGGAATTGTTGTCTCAGATCGTCGAAAAGGTTTTTGTTCAGGCGGACCCAGTCGCGGGGCTGGCCGGATTTGCGTACGAGGCGGATGTTCACTTCATCAATGCCCGGGATCTCGCTCGGGGCGCTTCTGAGCTGGAAGTGCTGGGTGACACCGAGGTCAAAGGGCGCGAGGGCGACCTGGGCCTGTAGTCCGAGCCAGCCGTCCTCGTGACGGATGAGAAGGGCATCGCGCGCCATGAAATCCCCGAGACCCGTGTCGCTGAAGTTGTCAAAGTGCTCTTTCAGGAAGCTGACGACGCCGGTCAGGTCATACTCCGAGACGGTGAAAGGGAAGACGAGTTCGTAGACATCGCCCTCCGGGGCGGGCGGCTTCCATGAACGGAGCAGTCCGGGGTTTGCGCTCTTCGAAGCCTTGATGGCGGGGTAGATCGCAGAGACGAGGACCGTGGCCATGACAATGAGGATTGTGACGATGGCGTTGGTGGACGAGTAGTTCATTTCCGGCACCTGCACGAGCCCATAGGAAGCGAGAAGACCGAGGACTTTCATGGTCCCCTGCGCAATGAGATACCCTCCCATGCCTCCTATGACCGAGTAGACCATCGCTTCCGCAAAGAACAGGCTGGCGACATGCGGCGGGGCGAGTCCCAATGCGCTGAACGTATAGATTTCCTTTTCACGGTCGGCCACGGAACCGAGCATTGTTCCGAAGATCACGAGGCCGCCGAGCAGGACGGGGAAGAGCAGGTCAGCAACGCCGCTGGCGGCGACCACGGTGCCCTGGATATGACGGTACACACCGTCGGTGCGCGTCGCGACGATCGGAATCTTCTCCAGCATGCGGGCAAGTTCCTCGGCGAGCTGGGAGGACTGCTGGGCATCTTCGGTGTACATGTGCATGACGGAGACCTTGCCGCCTGCGCGCGCGGCATTGCGATCGGATATAATCATCACCGCATCGCTCGGAAGGCTGGCCCAGGTGCTCTGCTCCGTAAGAAGGTCCTCGGCGGTGGCCTGTGTCGCCTTGGCCGCGGTGTTCTGCATCTGTGCGTAGTCCACGGGGATAATGCTGGTGCTGTCCATGTCGCGGATGGCCGTGAGTTTCGTGGCGTTGACCAGCGGGCCGACGATCAGGGGGATGCCCTTCGCGATAACCTTGTCGCCCGGTCTGACGCCGAGCAATTCCGCCGCGGCATCGGTCACAAAAACGTGCGTCTCGATGAGAGAGGGATCGTCGATCTGCAGGAGGTCCTGAAGGTCTCTGCGGTGCGCCAGTTCGACGGGATCAATGCCAAGTATGCCCTTGAGCACGACCGGGGTGGATCCATCCTCGTGACAGACGACGAAATCAGGATCCTGGGGAAACTCAGGGCAGACCCAATGGCGTGTCGTGACGTCCGCCTCCGCGTCCCAGCGTCCGTGGATCAGTTCCACAAAGTCGGGATTGTACGTGCCCCAGCTCGGCTGATGGAGCAGAACCCCGGTGTAAGTCGGGGAGGGGGCGGAGAAGAACTTGATGATCCCGCGCTGCGTGTCGAACGAGGCGAAGCACAGGATCGTGAAGGTGAGAAGCACGATAGTCACGGCGGTCAACGCGGTGCGAAGCGGGCGGCGACGCATTGTGGAGATACCCATGGCCATGGCGGCCATGACCGTGTTGAAGCGGGAGATGTCCGAGGCGTGAACGGTTGAGGTCATGCCCTGGAGCGTTTTCAGTTCTACTTCGAACTTCCGCATGATGATGAAGATCACCAGGCTGGCCAGCACCACGACGGCGAATCCGAGGAAGATGATGACCGGGGTTTGCGCGATGGCAAAAGCCGGGTGGGACAGGTAGAGCACCACGAACGTCAGAATGAAGAAGCCCGTGAACCAGGATACCTGTTTATAAATGAGGGAAGACCCGATCAGCAGGCGTTCAAGTGCGAAGGCGAAGGGGATGCACAACGCGAGGAGAATGAGAACAGCGGTCACCAGGTCATCCATGATGCCGCGGACCATTGTGTAGACGGGACGGGCGGACAGGAACGATGACGCCGCGAGAGACTCGCCAACGAGGGGCCGCTGTTCTTTATCGGCTTCCTGAAGCAGATCCTCGACGCGGCCATGCAGTTCCTCGAGTGAACTGTTCATGATGTCGCGCGACCTCAACAGCGCGAGGCGGGATTCGTTGATTCTCCACAGGTCTCCGGCCCCCAGGTACGAGGGCAGATAGGACAGCCAATCCGCGCCGATTGGAATGCCATTGCCGAGCGGATTCTCAATTTCCCGTTCTTCCGGATTCTTATTGGCGTTGTTAAGGATGACGGACGAGCTGTCGCCGAAAAGCTTCACGGCCTCGATCTTCTCATCCACATAGAAGTACGTGATGCCGTCGGTCGTCTCGCCGAAACCTTTCTCCGAAGTGTCGGTCGTCAGTCTCCCGTTACCGATGGCATCCATGACGTGCGCGTCACCGGGCCAGAGCTGCGGGGACATCAGGACAAAGCCCGCCTTGCAGCGGATCATGTTCAGGCGTGTACGGACGGTCTTGAATGACTTCATATCCGAGACCTGAAGCACATCGCCCCGTTCGTCGAAGACCGTGGCGAAACCAACCGGCTTCGGGTCGGAATCTTCACGCGGAAGCGGGCCCGCGGTGTACGCTCCGTTGCCGTCGGACATCGTGACGATAAACGGATCGAACGCGGCGAACTTGTTGTGCGGCCAGAAGATGTTGTTCCAGGGCTCCTGCAGAGTGAGCTGGACCACTGCACCTGCGAGGGGCTGGTTGGGGATCGAACTGCCGCGATGGCGTCCCATAACGAGAGCGCCCTCGGCGGAACCGCCGCGGAATCGCGGGATGATGTAGGAGTAATCCTGCGCGATGACGCGCCGGAGCGAAAGGCCCCGCTGGTCGGCGACTGCATCCGTTTTCGTCTGCACCACGGCCTGGCTGCCGACCGCTGTCATCATGCGGCCGATCTCGGATATCTTCTGCTCGATCAGAGCGAAATTCACGCGGTCGAGCGTGTCGGCCGGAGTGCCCTCGAGTGGGAGGGTCTCCTGAATCGTGCCAAGGACGATGTTGTAGATGCCGTAGCGCCCGGCGATTTCTCCGCTGTGAATCAGTCCGTTGGCGGCCCAGAGCAGTCGGGGCTGAGTGAGGGAGCCGTCAACAGAAGCGACCTCAAAATGCTCCGGTTGTATGCCGCTCTCAGCGAGGGATTCATAGGCTCGCAGGAAGCTGGATTGAACCCGTCCGTAGAGGCCCGGTTCGTCCTTTGAGGCTGAGCGAATCTCCGCGTCGCCGCCGACGATGACGCCCCATTTGGGTGTCCTGTCTCCGAGGATCAGAGAAGTATGCAATGTGATCCATCGGTCGCCCAGGAGATCGTAGATGTCCTGCGAGGATTCGAGTAACTCGCGGTCGGAGGCAAGTTCCTTCTGTCTGTGAGCGACATCTTCCGCAACTCCCTGAATCACCCTCCGCAGAAGGTCCTTGAGTTCATCTTCGACCTCCGGATTAGTCTTTCCAAGGCGTCTGCGCAGTTCGTTCCAGCGGTCGTTGAGGGCACGGGTATCGAGGATTTTCTGCTTCAGTTCGTCCGCTTCGGCTTTCGAACTGACGCCTTCGAGTTCGAGTTTCTTGCGGAATTCGATCAGTTGGCCGCGCACTTCAAAGGTTTCATCGCGTGCTTTCTCGCGGATCCGGTCGAGAAGGCGTCCGCCGACATCGCCGCTCATCGCGGAGAGGGGATTCTCCTGTTTCAACGCCTCGCCCATGCGGGTCAGGAAGTCCTGTTCTTTCTGCCACGACTCAAAGCGTGTTTCGAGCGTCGCCTCGTCGGTCTTCTCTTCGAGGGCCCAATAGAAAGCCGCGCTTCCCGCGTGCGACCGCGCCTGGTTGTCAAAGAAGGCGATAACCACATGCCTGCGCGGCCGGTTCTCTGTGAGCGTCTCCGCCAGCTTAAGGAGTCCCGCGCAGTTTGCCGCAGAGCGCGCGGCGGGGGCGAATCGAGGAACGTCTCCGAACGAGTCCAGGTTGGCGGAGAGAAGGACTACCTCTTCCTTCTTCAGCTCAAAGACGGGATCCGCTCCCTTGATGAAGGCAATGATGTTCCTGCCCGTGCGTTGCTTCCATGTGATCTCGCTGTGAATCGTGATTTCCTGTCCGACCGGAAGAGCGGAGCGTTCGCCTTCGAAGAAGAAGCGCGGGAGATTCGCGTTGGCCCGGAGATAGTGATGATTCTGCGCGTCGGCGTCGGTCGCGTTCACGAAGATGACCGCCTTCGCGCCGAGGCGGAAGGCTTTGATCCATTGCATACCCGCGTTGTAGTCCATGACGACTATGCGCCCGCGAACCGACCGGACGTTCAAATTCGCGTCGGCGGATGCGCCGAGATCGACGAGTTCTCCCTTGATGCCCTCCACGGGAGAGATGGGAGGAATGACCCCGTTCGGGCGCGCGGGGATGAGGGAGATGCTGCCGCCGGCATGGATCAGTTCACATCGTTTGACGTCCGTCTGTGTGACCGGGAAGGTCTGTACGATGACCTTGTCGACGCCGATGTCGTTCAACCTGCGTTCCACGTACGCCGCGGCTTCCGCATATTCCGGCGTGCCTGACAGGCGATGCGGGTGTTTCGTGAGCTCGGCGGTGTCTTCCTGAATCGATGCGTACACAGTGCTGGAGAAGAGCGGAATGGCCGCGAAAAGGCTCAAGAAGCACAGAATACAGGAGGCGCGCGGTCTCCGTGCCTTCAGTGACTCTTTGCGGCGCAGATCATGGAAGTTCATTCTCATTCGATGCTTCCGACCTCCACTTCCACTTCATTTCTCAAGGCAATGCGCTCGATCTGACCGTCGCGAATCCACATCAGGCGGTCGCAGATATTCATCATGCGGTGGTCATGCGTCGCGCAGATAATCGTCACGCCGCGCTCGGTGTTCAGCTTCTTCAGAATCTCCAGTATCTCGTCCCCGGTGTGGTGATCGAGGTTCGCAGTCGGTTCGTCGCAGAGCAGAACGGTGGGGTTGTTCGCGAGGGCGCGGGCGATCGCGACGCGCTGTTGCTGACCGCCGGAGAGTTCGGTAGGTTTGTGACTCCACCGATCGCCCAGGCCCACCAGATCCAGCAGCTCGCGGCCGCGGTCTTGCATCTCATCGGTGCCCATCCCGGCGAAGATCATCGGGAGGGTCACGTTCTCC
>JAHIZV010000192.1 GCA_018814445.1 Verrucomicrobiota bacterium
CTCTTTCAACAAATCAAACTTCTTAATAAGAGCGGCATATAGCCTTAGCACCTTATTCATAGTAAACTCCTTCGGTGAGTGTTTCAGGATCTGGCATGGGACTCTCCTCAGCGAAGCGGATTGCTTCTTCTATCTCGGTGATGATATCCATTTTTATGACATCCAGGATGTCGGGTGCGATGAAATAATTGTCAGTGAATTTTTTTAGTGGGCAGGCTGCGAGCCTTGTCTTCAAATCGTCGACTTTCCTGTAGCCAGCTTTGTCATCAAAGAGCGGTGCGCTGTGGGCCATATGTCGGTAGGTCGAACATTCGAGGACGGCGGGAAGGTTCTTTTTTGCTTCTTCCACTTTATCATACACTTCGTTAATATCGTTGCCATTTGTATAATAATATTCAGCTCCAAGGCCAATCACTATTTTTTCCAAGTCATATTTTTTTGGATGCCTGGCTGCCTCATCGCTCATCCCGGCATACAGGTTGTTCTCCACAACGAAAAGTACCGGCACTTTCATCAGTGCTGCGAGATTGATGCTTTCATAAAATCCGCCCTCGTCAGCCGCTCCGTCACCCACGAATACGACAGCCACATTCCCGTTGCCTACTTCCTTGAGTGCGAATGCGGATCCGACGGCTATCGGAGCCACGCTCGCAAGGATTGAAATCGATCCCATGTATCCTACGCTCTTGTCTATGAGGTGCATGGATCCGCCTCTTCCTCCTGAGCATCCCGTGGCCTTGCCGTAGAGTTCGGCGACCATCGCTTTCAGGTCTCCGCCTTTGGCCAGGTAGTGGCCGTGGCAGCGGTGGGTCCCGAAGGCATAGTCTTTCTTTGTCAGGTTCATGCATACGCCGACGGCGATCGCTTCCTGGCCGATGTAAAAATGGACAAAGCTCCGTATATTTTTCTCCAGATATTCTATGACCAGACGCTCCTCGACCAATCTTATCCTTAGCATCTGTCTGTATGCCTCTATGAGCATTTCTTTGTTCATGGCATCTCCACTACGCAGCGTCCGCACTCTCCTGTGCGAAGTGTATCCAGGGCATCGTTTATCTTGTCGAGTGGGTAGCGGTGTGTGATTAGTTCCTTCAGCTTCAGCATGCCTGCTTTGTGCATGCGTAGGTAGATGGGGATATCTGTGTTCGGTTCCGTGCTTCCGCCCTCGCTGAATATTATTTTCTTTCCCGTGAAGTGCTGGCGCATATCATTGAATTGGATTGTTGAGTTCTGTCTCCCATGTGGCAGGCCTACGAGGATCATGCGGCCTCGAGGTGCGGTGATATTCAGGCCTTGCTCGATTAGCCCCACTTGGCCAGTGCAGTCCACTACGACATCGATTCTGCCGGTGAAAAACCGATGTTCTTTTGCGTTGATTGTTTCGTCAGCTCCGAATTTCTTTGCCATATCCAATCTGTCTTCCACCATATCGAAGGCATAAATCGGCCAGGCAGAAAGCAACGAGGCTCCCTGAATGACATTCAGGCCTACGCCTCCGCAACCAAGGACGGCAATGGATTCACCTGGCCTGAGTTTTGCTTCGTTGAATACCACTCCGAGTCCCGTGGTCACAGCACATCCCATAAGTGCGGCTATATCCATGGGAATTTCTTTATCTATTGCAGTCAGGCGGTTTTCGCTCACGAGTGCATATTCATTGAAGGTCGTAATGAGTCCACCGCTCTCGTTAAAGACTTCCAGCAGACCGTCGAGGTTTCCGTGCGTGTCGGGCTGAAGATAGATTGTGTATGTGCCGGCCGTCAGAGTAACGGAAAAGTAATCTACATTCGTATTCACCTCGATAAGGCCCGTGGCGGACGGGCCCACAACGGCGCTTGCGGTTCCGGTAGTGCTGCCATGGTCGTCGGCCAGGTACGCGATGAGCGCTGAGATGATCGCAAGATCGTCCTCGCTGTTGTTCGCGTTCGCGTACTCTCCTTTGCTCCACTGGACGAACTCCCGGTAGTAACCAACGCCCATAATCGGGGCCCAGCCAGTTATCCCGCTGCCGTGACCCGCATAGTACTCTTCCGGAGGAGAGGTGCGACCGTCGTGATAAAGGCCCAATGTGTGACCGACTTCGTGGGAGATGACTTCTGCGCAGGCTTTCGCCTCATCATCTATGAAGGACCAACAGATTGGGCTCCATATCCCTGTGAACGAACCGACATAGGCCACGCCTCCCGCGCCCGGGGAAGCGGCGTCGTTAGCAGTGACAACGCAGTGCGTGCGCCGGTTGGCCGGCGCGTTGTTGTAGTCGTCCAGCACCGTCGTTACGTTGACGTCGAACACGCTGTAGTCCTGAACCACGCGCCGCCACACCTCGGTGATCTGGCTGTCATTCAGCCGGGCCGCCGGCGCCACGATGGTCGAGCCGCCGTTCCACAACGGGTCATTGACCGTTTCACCATCAAGGTCTATGTAGATTACGGCAGTAGCCGAAGTTCGGCTTTGGAGAACAGGAACTGAAGTCGGGGACGGGCCTCCGCCTCCGGAGAAGGCAGTGAAGGTTTCGTTGGTAGGCCGTGGTATTCCGGTAGTGACCGGCTGATTGCCAAGAATCTTCAAGTTCCCCTCGATGGGTTTCGCACACACCACATCCGAGAGGAGTCTCTCTTGAATCCTGATATCTGCATCAACAGTGGCGGAGAGAATGAACGCCTGATTTCGAGAAGGGATTTGAATAAGGCCGCAGAAGCCGGCTTCATCAGTTCTGAATCCAATTGTACCGCCACCGATGACATTTGCCGACAGGAGTTCTTCTCCGTCGGATTGCCACCGCCTGGTAGCGACCGCCTTAAGCCGCTCGTCTGAAGAAACAGCAATAGCGAAATTCTGACCGGGTGCAAGAGCGAGCCATTCATCCAACTCTGACCGCGGCAGTGAGATGGCTTCACGTGTGGCCGCCAGCGCGTGTGAATGATGGGGGATGTTGTTCAGTTCGGGCGCATCAGTCCGATTCGCCTCGACGTTATCAGGAGGAAGCCTTTCCGGGTGTGTTTTAGTTTTTTCAACGAGGCCGAACAACATTCCTGAAACTGCAATGAGGGACAGCAACAGTGCCGGAAGCCGGATTCTCAAGTGGTTGTGGATGCTTTTCATCACAGAGGACATCTCGGCAACACTACTACAAGCGAAACAACTTCGTCATCCCGCAATCAAACCGGCAGAATTCCGCAACAGACTGAGCTGTGGCTTTCAAGCTGGACTGGTCGCGAATATTGCGCTAAAACGCTTAACTTGACTCATTGAATTCATTATTATCAAAGGACTAAGGACTGAGGCGAATGTCACTGACTTAAGGCCCCTTTCGGATGCAAGAGACAAAGAAAGGCACAGCCCTGACGGGCTTGACTACAAACAATAGATGAAGTCTGCACCGTTTGCAGTCAATGCCGTAAGGCATGTCGTGGCTTAAAGTCAGCACTACTATTCAAGGCTGAGGCGATACAACCCTTCTGAGAGGCGCACTGCTATCATGAAAACACGCAATTCCACTATCTTCGGAGTCATCCTGTTTCTCGGGCTGTGCTCCATGTTCTCCGTAACACCCGCGACCGCGGCCACGACGGTGGGAAATGTCACGGGCGTGACGGTGACGACGAACGGTGCGGGCAACATCACCGCTTCGTTCGCCATCAGCACAGGCGGATCCGTGGAGGTCACTCCGTATGCTCCGGACGTGGTTCGCGTCAATTTTCATTGGGTAGGTCAGTTTGCCACCGAAGAGATCATGATCGACAAGGCGCTGGATCAGTGGTCTTCCGCCGCCGCGGCGCTAAGTGATCAAGGCTCGTACTACCTGATTGAAACTTCGGAGCTCAATATCGAGATTGAGAAGACGCCGTACAAGATTCACTTCAAGGATAAGAGCGGCTTCTACCTGCTTCAGGAGGATTTCACCGAGTACGATGACACTTACAACTATACGGGCCAGAGCGGCTGGAGCGGCGGGGGCATCTCGAAACTCAAGTCCCGCAAAACTGTGCCGACTGATCAGGCCTTCTTCGGACTGGGCGAATACGGAGGGCCGATGAACCGGCGCGGCCGTGAGTTGGAGTGTTGGAACACCGGTACCTACAACTGGGGAGAGTTCACGAATCCGACATATCTGAACATTCCCTTCTTCTATGGTGTTCAGCCCCCCCACGGCGGGAATCCCGCCTACGTGTACGGCCTCTTCTTCCACAACCAGTGTCGACCTCTCTTCAAGTTCGGCACAGAAGCTTCCGATAAAGTGTCCTTCCAGGCAGGTGACGGACGGATGGATTACTTCTTCTTTGGCGGCGGTTCGGGTCACACGTTTGCGGAAGTCATTGACCGCTATTCCGAACTGATCGGGCGCCCGACGATGCTTCCGAAATGGGGGCTCGGGTACCACCTGTCGCGCTTCAGTTACTCGAACCAGGCGTGGGTTGAATACATTGCCGACGAAGCAGTCAACACGGACATCCCCTGTGACGCAGTCTACCTCGACATCGACTACATGGATGCAGACGCAGACAATGATCCGCTGGACGGTAACCTGTACCAGCTAACCTTCAATGGAAACTTCCCTAATCCCGCAGGGATGGTCAGCTACTGTCATGCCCGGGGTGTGAAGGTCGTCCCGCTGATCGAACCATGGCTCCATGCTACATCGGGGGATCCTCTCTATAGTGAGGCGAATTCCAACTTGCACTTCATCAAAGACAACGGCAGCAGCACGGTGACCCGCGGGATCTATGTAGGCAACGTCTCCTGGTTTGACTACACGAGTTCAGCCATGAACTCCTGGTGGCAGGGCAAGATCATCAACTGGTTCAACAGCGTGGATATGGACGGTATCTGGAACGACCTGACTGAGCCGGAAGGCGGAGATTCAATTCCATACAACGGACTCCTCTGGCAGGACGGTAAGTATGGGGATAACACGGACTCCCGCCGGTACTGGTCGAATGAGCGCAACTACTTCGGCATCCGCGCTTCCAGGCAGAGCTACAATACAATGCTCGCCAAAGACCCGAACGAACGGCCTTTCATTCTTGGCCGATCAGGCAACGCCGGCCTTCAACGGTATGCCGTGAGCTGGAGTGGTGATACGCGCGCCAACTGGTTCTATCATCAGAAAACGATTCGTTTCGGAATGGGGGCCGTGATCGCCGGCGCTGCCTGGTATGGAAATGATGTCGGTGGATTCGCCGGTTCGCCTGATGGCGAGCTGATGGTCCGGTCGACTGAGGCGAACTGTCTGACGCCCTTCTTCCGGAACCACGGCGACAAAAGCGCGTCGGACCGCGAGCCATGGCGGTTCGGCGAGCCCTATCAGGGTCACCAGCGGGACCTGATCAAGCTCCGGTATCGGCTTATGCCCTATCTTTACACGCTTGCTTACGAGGCAACACAAACCGGTAAGCCCATGAATGTGCCGGCCGTCTTTGACTACTACGAGGACGCAAACACTCACAGTCAGAACGACTACGAGTATCTCGTCGGCGACTACATATTCTGCGCGCCGGTCTACAGCCAGGGCGCAAGCAGTCGCTCAGTCTACCTGCCCTATGCACAGGACGTGAAATGGTACTACTGGCCATCGGGCGTGCCTTCGACTGGTCCGGGAGGACAGGAATACGATGGTGGTCAGACCGTGAATGTCAGCGCCCCCCTGGGCGACTGTCCTCTCTTCGTTCGTTCGGGCGCTATCATTCCGATGGGTCCGTCGATGCAGCATGCAAACGAATTCCAGCCCGTGTGGATGGATATCAACTGCTGGCCGGAAGGCGACAGCGAGTTCACGCTCCACGAAGATGATGGCGAGACCTGGGACTTCCTCAGCGGCGAATACGCGCGCACGCGCTTGGTCAGCAGTCGTACCGCTACGGACTGGAATTTCACGATTGAAGCCAGACAGGGATCATACGATCCGGGCACGCGCGACTTCTATATCTACTGCATGAATCCGGGGACGTCAGTTGTGCAGGGGGTCACAAAAAACGGTGCCGCTCTCCCTGAAGTCGCGGAGTTCAATTCGGTGTCCGAAGGGTGGAAGATGACATCCGAAGGGCGGATCGCGATCAAGGTACCGGGTGATGCGACCGCGAAAGCCATCAATGTTGATTTCGGGGGCGGGATTGACAGCGTTCAGCATCAGTGGCCTGCCTACAATGTGCCGGAGTCCAATGATTTTGTCCGGGTCTTTGTGACGAGGAGCGGCGACGCGACCGGCAGCGTGAATGTTGCTTACGCCACGGCGGACGATACGGCGATTGCAGGAACAGACTATACGTCAACGAACGGGACGCTAGGCTGGACGGCCGGAGACACAGGGGCCAGGTTCTTCGACATCTACATCACCGATAACTCGTTGTACTCGGGCGACCGCGCGTTTACGGCAACGCTCAGCAGTCCCGTTGGCGCCGCACTTGGTACGCCGTCAGTCTGTTCAATAGCTATCCTTGAAGACGAAGCCATTCCGCCGGACCTGATGATTACGAATCCGGCTACGGCAACTATCACGGTGGATACCAACACTACCGCGTACGACGTCAAGGGCGTCGCCAACGCGAGCAGTTGGGCGGGCCTGTTCTGGTCTAACGCTCTCACCGGAGTGACGGGTGAATTGCCGATAGAGTTCTACTGGACGATCAGCGGCATCGCCTTGGATCTGGGCTCCAATGTGATCACTGTTTCCGCGACTAACGTCAACACCACGGGCGCATCTGACAGCGGAACGAACTCGGCGTACGACAGCGGATGGACGGACGGCTCCGCGGGCGGTAGTGGATGGGCCTCAGGCTGGGATCTCGCCGGTTCCGCCGATTCCGGATTCTTCATTGCAAGCGGCGCCAATGTGAACAACAGCGCGGGTACGCGCGCATTCGGCTTGTACGCGAACAATGGCAGTATTGCCGATGCTAGGCGGCAGTTCGCGTCCGCTATGACAGTCGGGCAGGAGTTGACATTCCGTTTCGATAACAACTGGATCCAGAACGGCGGGTCTATTGGATTCGGGCTGCGAAATGCGGGCGGTCAGGACCTGCTCGAATTCTACTTCGCGGGAGGCGAGTCGGCGTACACCATCAGCGATGGGACAGGGACACGCAGTACGTCTATCGGCTGGACGGGCGACGGAATGAATATCACGTTCCGGCTTCTGGGCAGCTCGACCTACCAGTTGACAGTTGGAGCCACTGTGATCAGCGACAATCTGATTTCCCATACAGACGGTGCGATCACGACATTCCGAATCTGGAACTACAACGCTGGAACGGGAAGTGAATACGACTCCTTCATCAACGACATAGTCCTCAACGGTGGCGCCGGATCGGGGTCATCTACCAGCGTGGTTGTGACTATTGTGCGGACGACAGGCAGTCTCATTCCGCAGGCGTGGCGGGATCGCTACGGTCTGACCGGCGCGAATTCCGGCGACCAGGACGATAAGGACGGAGACGGACGGACGAATCTCGAAGAGTACTGGTCGGACACGATTCCCACGAATGGATTGTCATTCTTCGACGGGCTTACAGTCACGAGCTGGAGCCAGTCGGCGGACGGTGTAACGCTCGTCATCGAGGTGACGCCGCCGACAACCAACAGCCGCCTGTACGATGTATCCTTCGCCAGCAACCTGTTCGATGGGGTCTGGTCGTCATTGGGCCTGGACCTGCCGGGTAAAAGCGATGGCAGCACCGTGAGCTTCTCGGTGACTAATAATGTCGACGGCAAGTTGTACTACCGCACGCAGGTGAAGCTGCCATAAAAAAAGAAAGATGAGCGCCAAGGAGGTCGGGGTGAGGATCCCCAGGGAAAGCGCTCATCTTTCAATATCAGAACGTAATCCTGTTTCCGCCCATTTCAAGTCAGCCGGCGACGTTTTTTGACGTTTTATGTCAACAGGTCCGAAAAGGCCGAAAATCAATCGTTATCCGGTGCAATATCCATCGCGCAGACACGGTTTCGGCCCTCTCTTTTCGCCCGGTAGAGGGCTCTATCGGCCGCCGAAATCAGAGCGGAGGCGGTGTCGCTCTGGCCCGGTGTAATCGTCGCGAGTCCAATGCTGATGGAGACTCGTCCCTTCAATCCCAGCGCTTTGTGCTCCAGGTCGAGCGTAGAGACCACCTTTCTCAGCCTGTCGGCTGAGTGCAAAGCGTCGGAATGGGCGGTGTTGGCGAGAACCGCGGCAAACTCCTCGCCGCCATACCGGGCAACGAAGTCGCTGGCCCGCAGCATGGCATCGTAAAGAGCCGAAGAAATGTCGCGCAGGCAATCATCGCCCCGCTGATGACCGTACGTATCGTTGTACTTTTTGAAATGGTCTATATCAATGAGCAGCAGAGAAAGCGGCAGGCCGCCGCGAACGGCCCGCCGCCACTCCGTATCAAACACCGCATCGAACTGCCGGCGATTCGGTATTCCCGTCAGGCCGTCCATTGTCGCCAGCAACGCGAGTTTGCGGTTCGCGTTTTCAAGCTGTTCCTGAGCTTCAAGCAGAACTTGATAGAGACGGGCTTTCTCCATGATGACTGCCAGGTGTCCGGCGATCTGCAGGAAAAGCTCAATGTGGTCGTCCTCATAGGCATTCCTGTCGAAACTCGAGAAGAATATGAATCCCAGCGGT
Organism: Verrucomicrobiota bacterium; assembly: GCA_018814445.1. Taxonomy (GTDB): domain Bacteria; phylum Verrucomicrobiota; class Kiritimatiellia; order JAHIZV01; family JAHIZV01; genus JAHIZV01. The sequence continues at coordinate 8,600 of JAHIZV010000192.1, forward strand.
TTGCCCATAGGGGAGAGCGGGCATGTGAGACTCGAATGGATGCCTTCTGCCAGGATTCGTCGTGTTGAGTCGGACTTTGGGTTGCGTTCGTAGTACAGTTCCAGGTCATTGATGATACGGGGCCTGCCGGTTTCGATGATTTCTTGCAGACTGCTTCCCTCCATCATTGCCGCGTAGCCCTCTTTAATCTTGAGCTCTTTGCCGTCGCTTCTCGCCCAGGTCGAGCGAAGTATACGGGCCTCGTCCTCGAGCAGGGCAAAACCGATGCGGTTATACGGGAGCAGCGAGTGGAAGGAGTCAAACACGTGGTCGAGTACTTCCTCAACAATCAGCCCTGCATTGATCTTCTGTGTCAGTTCAGCAATTTTGGCCCGCTCCTCAAACTTGCGTCCCAGAACGGCAGCGAGGTGCTCCAGAGCCTCAGCGACTTCATGGAAATGACCGCTCCGGTCGCCGGAAAGCCGAATCTGGTAGCTCCCCGCAGCGAGAGTGTTGATTGCATCTCGTACGTCCAGCAGAAGCCTATCGCACTGCTCGCAGTCCATTATGATTTCTGTTCGTTCGCCCACAGCTTCACCCTAAAGAAAGGCTATATTCACCCTTATTGTACTATAAGGTAATCCCTTATTGCAAATTCCTCTGGAGATTACCTTGTGAAATAGCGATCCCCTGCTACAAAAGAGGGCCTTTGTCACTTGCGAACGGGGGGAGACAGAGCATATTACCCGACATAAGAAAGGTGGGAGTTAGATGGAGATTTTGACGACAGAGACGCCGGTAGTGTCCAAGACCAGGGAGCTGTGCAAGACCATTGTGGAACAGCCCGAATTTTCCGGGCTAGTGGAGGCTATGGATGCCTTTATGGCCAGTCCTGACAGCCAGGAGCTGTATGAACGTGTCCGCCTGATGCAGGAGCACCTGCAGGACAGGCAGTACAGTGAAGGCGAACTTTCGGACGAAGAGATCAAAGCGTTCGAAGACGCGCGAGATGAGTTACTGGATGATCCGGTGGCGAAAGGTTTTCTTGAAGCACAGCAGCAGATGCACGATGTGAAGGCGACCGTGACGAAGTACGTCACCAAGACATTTGAAATCGGCCGCGTTCCCGAGGAATCCGATTTCGCGAGCTGTGCCTGTGGCGGCAGTTGCGGATGCTCGTAGGCCGCCCGAATCGTCCCCGTCATTTGCCGCTTCGCGGCGTCATTGGTCATTTATGACGCGAACGTAGTAAGCCAATGACGGAATGACGTTTGCGCAGCAGACTGCTGTTATCGTACTCTTCCTCGCGTGAATAAGGTGCGTCAAGGGCAGGGAGTGGGCTCTGCCGTCGTGAGCCTCGCGGCCGTGGTGCTGATCTTCGCCAGCATCCCGGTCTTCCTTAAGTACTTCACGCATCACATTGACGCATGGACTGCGAACGGCTTGCGATACGGCGTGTCCGCGCTTTTCTGGCTCCCTTATGTTCTGCTGGCTCATTTCCGCGGCAGGCTTCCACGCGGCATATGGGCAGTCGCGCTCATTCCGACTGTGCCGAATTTCCTGAGCCAGATATTCTGGGCGATGGCTCCGTATCACAATGATGCCGCGGTGATCAGTTTCGTGGTTCGCAGTAACTTTCTCTTCATCATGTTGTTCAGCTTTCTGTTACTGCACGAGGAGAGAGAATCCGTCCGACAACCCATGTTCTGGGTGGGAGCCGTTGGAACCGCAGCAGGCATCCTCGTCATGTATTGGGGCGGGGTGAGCCTTGGATCCATGTCACTCACGGGCCTTCTGATCCTGATCTCGTATGCCGCCAGTTGGGCGATGTATGCGGTCGTCGTCCGGCGCTTCATGAAATCCTACTCAATCCGCCTGTCATTCGGGGTCATTTCTATCTACACATCGATAGCGCTCCTGCTTCTTATGTTCATATTCGGCGACTGGCGCGCATCTGCGGCACTCAGCGTGTATCAATGGGCGATGCTGCTGCTGTCCGGACTGCTCGGCATAGCCTTCGGTCACGTCCTTTTCTACAAGGGTGTCCATGCGGTCGGGCCGATCGTGACTGAAAGCATATTCTCACTGATTCCGTTTGTCGCCGCCTTCTATGCGTTCGTCTTCCTTGGCGAGCGCATGCGAGCCGGTCAGTGGGTCGGGGGGTTTCTACTCGTCGGGAGCTGTTTCTGCCTGCTGAAGGCAAAGCGAAGCTCGCGACGAACGTGATGTACGGGCCGTTGTGCATGAACAACCGCCACACCCGCCGTCACAAGTGTTTCATTTACCGCCACGATCGTGACGCTAAGTGAAACACGGAAGGATGCATCAGGGCGTGTTCAGTTGAGGCGCGGGTGGTAGGATATTCCGGAGTATGAAGCTGAGGAACAGGAAAGTCGGATTGGCGCTGGGCGCTGGAGCCGCGCGAGGCTGGGCCCATCTGGGCGTTATCGATGCGCTCGAAGACGCTGGTGTACGTGTGGATTGCATAGCCGGCACCAGCATTGGAGCGCTGGTTGGAGGCGTTTATTCCTTTGGGGCCCATCAGGATCTGGCGGAGCTTGCGCTGAGTCTTAACTGGCGGGACGTGATCTACTACTTCTCCGACCTGTCGTTCTCCCGCTCCGGTCTCGTCGATGGGAAGAAAGTGGTGGATTTCATCGGCAGGCACATGAAGGCGGCTGACATAAAGGATATGCCTATTCCTTTCGCCGCAGTTGCCACAGACATCAATACAGGCACGGAAGTGGTCATGCGAAAAGGGGATGCACTGGCCGCGATCCGGGCGAGCATCTCGCTTCCGGGCATATTTACGCCTGTTCAGATTGACGGAAGGATGCTTGTCGACGGCGGCCTTGTGAATCCCGTTCCAGTGAGCGTTCTGCGGCAGATGGGAGCCGACTACATCATTGCAGTGGACGTTAATCATGACCGGGTGAAAGGGGCTTCGGAAAGCCAACAGAAGAAACAAAGTCCGCCACGCCGCAGGCTTCCATCTCGTGGCCACACCGGCAGATTGTTAGCGAAGCTCAGTGAAGCATTGGACTCTTTCGACCTATCTTCCGACAGATTTCCATGGCTGAAAAAGTCCGGCAGTTCTCCCCATGTGTTCGATGTGATAGGCAACTCCCTCCGTATTATGGAGGCGCAGATAAGTGAAGTGATGCTGAAGGCGGACCCTCCGGATTTACTCATTCGCCCTCAGCTCGGTCATGTAGGCTTCATGGAATTCAACAAGGCTTCGGAAGTGATCGAGGCGGGGTACGCGGCGGCGAAGCCGGCCGTTTCGAAAGTCCCGCGCACTGCGCGCATAAACTGACAGTCCGAGGTGCAGATATTATGGATCGAAAGAACGTCATTGAACTTCTACAGGACCTGGTTCGCATACCGAGCGTGAATCCGTTCGGTGATCCGGGCACCGCCGAAACAGGGGAAGGAAAGATAGCCGGTTACATCGCCGACTACCTCCGCGATTGCGGGGCTGACGTGGAGATCCGCGACGTGGAGCCCGGCCGACCCAACGTGATCGGATTGTTCACTCCTGCGCGCGCTGACAGGGCGATCGCCCTGGGACCTCACATGGACACGGTCAGTATCGAGGGCATGACGATCGATCCCTTTTCCGCAGAGATTCGCGGGGGGAAACTCTATGGCAGGGGATCGGTAGACACCAAGGGTTCGATGGCAGCGTTTCTTGACGCTGTTTCTCGCGTTGTTTGTACGAAAGAGTTCGCGGAAGGAGGGCTGGGTATCGCGTTTTGTGCGCTGATGGGCGAGGAGAGCGGCAACGACGGAGTTCGCGCGCTGGTCGAGGAGGGGTTCTCTCCCGACTTCGCTGTCGTCGGGGAGCCGACCGGGAATCGCATCGTCTATACTCACAAGGGAGCTCTCTGGATCCAGGTGGCGACACACGGAAGGACGGCGCACGGTTCCATGCCGGAAAGGGGGGAGAGTGCCATCGGGAAGATGGCCGAAGTCATCCGGGAACTTCTGGGGCCATATGCCGCGGATCTGCGGGCAAAGAGCGCGAAAACGCTGGGCGCGCCCACCGTCAACATCGGCGTGATCAAAGGGGGGTCGCAGACCAATATCGTTCCGAGCTGCTGCATGATCGACATAGACCGCCGGACAATTCCCGGAGAGTATCACGAGGATGTCATCAGAGAGATAAGTGACCGGCTTGCAGACTATGCGCCTGAGATCAACATGATCCGTGACTGTCCGCCGCTCTATACGGATCCCAGGAACGAATTTGTGCGTGGGTTGTGCAGCGTCATCGGCGAGGACGCATTGATCGGCGCGCCCTGGTTCTGTGACGCGGGCATATTCTCCGAGCATGGGATCCCCGCAGTCGCTTTCGGGCCGGGTGACGGAACGATGTGCCACACGCCGGATGAGTATATTGAAATCGACCAGGTGCTGGAGAACGCGAATCTTATGGAGCGTTTTCTTCTGTCCGCAATCAGAGACGCCTTCAGGTAGAGCGCGGCAGAAGGGTCCGCGCTATACGGACTGACTGCGCACCCGCGAGGTCAGGGCGTCAGATATCAGATGAGGAAACATTCAACATGCAACACACAACGACCGACGCTCAATCGCCTGAGCGTTGTTACTTGATTGTTGTGAGTTGAAAGTTCCCTAGCCTGCATATTTCATCAAACTGCGCCGCGGAGCCGTCGGCTTTTCGCGAGTACGGCCCGCTTTTCCTTCGGGACAGGTCTACGCGACATGCCCACTCGGAAAAGCAGACCGTCCTCATCGAAAACACGAGGGTTCCGC
>JAHIZV010000193.1 GCA_018814445.1 Verrucomicrobiota bacterium
CCGCGAGACCGCGGGTGCTACTCGCACACGGGCGCGGGCTCGGCGGCAGAACCACACAGCGCCACTGCGACGCCGCAGGCGTCGCCTCGGGGTCGCCGCCAGCGGGACCGCCCGGCACGGTCAAACTTGTAGGAACAGTAGAATTTGCAGCTTCACCGAAGGGACACAGCTCACTGCGGCTGCTGTAAAAGTCTATTAATTAGCCTCTGTTCCTCGAAGGAGAGCAATTCACATGGGTGCAGCCGCTCCTGGATCCGTAGGGGCGCGGGCTGAGGGATCGACAGAGCACGGACTTCCGGGTGATCTTCGGGCTGTTCGAAAGCTCCTTGATGCACCCGGAGGTCCGAGATGGCCAGGATTATCCCCTTCAAGCTCAACCGGAACAACAAGAACAAGCCTATCGAGGTGTCCAAGGAGCACGTCCCAACGGTGGCCGAGAGGGTGGCCCAACTGCGGGCGGAGCTCGAGACGGTCGAGACCCTGGCCGAACAACAAACCAACGTTGAGCAGCTCCCGGCCTTCATGGACTTCGAGAACACCCTCAAGGAGAAGCTCGACGCCGTGGGCCGAGCAGCCTCCGAGCTCTTCCTGGCCTGCGCCGAGGAGCGTGTGGCCACCGCCGCCAAAGATGGCGTGCCGGTCGGCGACCGCGTCTAGTGGCCCGCCCCGCGGCTGCAGGCCCGCAACCTGACCGGTCGCTTCGGAGTGGTGCGCTACTACCGCACCTACGTGCGTGAGAACTACGCCGGCAGACGATGTGGGATGCACCCCTTGGACATCACCCTGGGCCTCAGTGGGGACCGCTTCAGTTGGAACGTCTTGTCGCTGTCGGCGCGGCTCGCCACCAAGATGAGCTTCGCCGAGGCCCGCAAGACGGTGGGGCTGTTTTTGCCCGATGTGCCCTCGACGGAGGTGACCCAGCAGACGGTGCTGGGCCTGGGCAAGTTCACCGGCCAGTGGTTCGCCGACCTGCCGCCCCCGGAGGGCGACGGCGAGGTGCTGGTGATCATGATCGACAGCAAAGGGGCGCCGACAGCGACTGAGACAGAGCTTCGGCGGCGGCGAGGCAAGCGGCGGCGGCGCAAGGCGGCGCCGTCTCCACGGCATCGAGGCCGAGGCCGGCGCGCGGGCTACACCAAGAAACCTCGGCGCAAGAAGGGCGACAAGTCGAAGAACGCCAAGATGGCGACGCTGGTGGTGATGTACACGCTGCGCCGCCAGGGTCCGCTGCTGCTCGGCCCGATCAACCGCTGGATCTATGCCTCCTTCGCCCCCAAAGAGCACGCCTTCCAGATCGCGCTGAGGGAGGCGAACAAGCGAGGCTTCACCAAGGAGTCGGGGCGCCTGATCCAGCTCGTTACCGACGGCGACCTCGACCTCGACTGCTACGCCAGGCGCTACTTCCCAGACGCGATCCGCACCATCGACGTCATGCATGTCATCGAGAAGCTCTGGTCGGCAGGGGAGGCCCTGTTCCCGGAAGTCTCGGAAGAGCTCAAGCGATGGGTGGAGCGCCAGAAAAAGCGGCTCTACGGAGGCAAGGAGGCTCTGATCGTCAAGGAGCTGCGCTGCGAACTCGAGCGCAAGCCCAAGACGGGCCCAGGCAACAAGGGGAAGCGGGCTCGGTTGAAGAAGACCATCGTGTACATCGAGAAGCGCCTCGATCAGATGAAGTACAAGGATGTGCGGGCTCTCGACCTCGAGATCGGCAGCGGCATGGTCGAGGGGGCGGTGAAGAACGTGATCGGCGCGCGGTGCGATCATGGAGGGATGCGGTGGATCAAGGAGCGAGCCGAGGCGCTGCTTCATCTCCGTTGCATCGAGATCAACGGCCAGTGGGACGCCTTCGTACGGTCGGTCCACGATCGCCTGATGGCCGAAGGCAGCGCCAAAGGACGGCGCCAGCGGCTGCAGACGCAGTCACCCTCGCCGCTCCCCGTGGTCCACAAGGTCGCGGAGGCTGCATGACTCAGGTCGATCTGCACCCAATTCACATCTCGATGCGACTGTTGATCTCCAATGTGTGGAATCATCTCCCTGAATGCTGGCATAATCGGTGTCAGGGTGATCAGTGTCAGGGTGGGATGTGTACCTACATAACGAAAGACCGGCGCGAAGGCGAGGCGCTTTGGATAGAAACCAGACCTGCATCGCCGACCCTTGACACTTTCTTGGTGACTAACCATACTTTCAAACGAACGTTCGAACGGATTTCGAATGCAACCTTTCACAAACATAGGGAATCGGACCCCTACATTCGATGGCCATCTCCTTCATCTCTTGGATACTGCTGCACTGGTTTGCTCTGAGGTGGGCCATGATAGGGCCACCACTGGTCAAATAGCGGCCGAGACCCAAGTCTGCCTTGCTGGAATTTATCACTGCATAACAAGTAAAGCAGATCTTCAGTGCTGGATTGCGTTGCATAGGATTGACTCGTTATTCCATGGCTTGAAGAGCGACCTTGAAGGTGTTGTCGATCCTCGCAAACATTTCGGTGTTACAGTGCGCGATCATGTTTGCTATATTAGTAGAAACCTGAACAAACTTAGGGTGTATGTTCGAGAGCACGAAACCCTTGAATATGACGCAAAAGACGACGTTATTAATTGTCGTCGTTCCTATTTTGTGATCGTCTACGATATTGTGAAAAAACTTCAACTACAGCAGGGAACCCTCCTTGATTCGTCGTTTGAGACCGCTAATCTATTAGGGATAATTAGTATGATTATTCAATGGTTCAAATTGGAGTTGATTCGTGTAATTTTGGATGATCTTGCAGCGCAACAAACTGCTCTATTTCTTGATGGGTATGTTGGTTGATGTTGTTTCCGTAAACAAAAACAGGGGAACAGAATGAGATACGCAGAGACTGGGTTTATTTTAGAAGTTGATCTAACCCGAGGTAACATCGAAAGAGTAAAAACTGACCCAAAATTAACTGAACTCTATCTGGGTGGGCAAGGTACCGCTGGAAAGATACTTTGGGATAGGGTTCCTCCTGAAGTCGATCCATTTTCTCCTAATAATTTACTTATTTTCAGCACCGGTCTTTTACATTCCACACCTGTACCCGGTGCAAATCGTACCAATGTTGACACCTTTTCTCCCCAGACAAACCTGTATTCACATTCATTGTTTGGAGGTTTTTTTGGACCAGAACTAAAACACGCCGGTTATGACAAGATAGTCATTCACGGCAAGGCATCCAACCTTGTTTATTTGTGGATATATAATAACAAAGTAGAAATACGTGATGCAAGCCATCTTCAGGGGAAAGGTGCACTTGAAACTGGAGCACTTATTAAAGAGGAGTTAAGAGAACCCGAAGCTCAAGTCGCTGCTATCGGTTTGGCAGGTGAAAACAGGGTCTATTTGGCTACCATCGAACACGCCAACTCTAGCGCCTCTCGAGGTGTGGGTGTGATCATGGGAGATAAAAAGTTAAAGGCAATAGCTGTTCGTGGAACAACGGATATCAATGTTGCCAAACCATCTGAACTTTTTAGTATATGCATCCCAATGTACAACGAGATTCACAACAATAGGGATTGTGGAGATCTCCTGGCCCATGAGGATGACGAAGAATTCCATGTGAACAACTTTGCCTGGGGCAATGCGCGTGAACGGAACATAGGTTTTTGGAATAAGGAACGCGAAAAGAAATGGAAATCGATCACTGAAAGCGTGCGACTTCGATGGACAGGTTGTTACAATTGCCCCAAGGACTGCCATCAAGCGGTCCGCTACCCGGGACGACAAACATATTTCCAAAAATGCTACAGTAAACTAACTTACGCCATGGCGGCCTATGAAGAGATAGATTTTAATTACGATATTCTTGCTATAACACAAGAGTACGGATTAGACGGATTCTCAACACCTCAGGTTTTAGCGTTTGCTGTTGAGCTTTACGAGGCTGGTATTCTATCGGACAAAGACCTGCCGGACTTTCCAACGACCGGTAGGGAAAGATTCTACTATCTAGTTGAAAAATTGGTTCGGCGAGAAGGCGTCGGAGATGCCTTAGCCAATGGCGTGTATCATGCGGCTCGTCAAATAGGTGGGGGCGCAGAAAAATTTGATCACAACACTATAAAAAAACTAGAACAAGTGCCTCTTAAGCTGGGTATGATCAACTATCCTTACTTCCTGATGTATGCCACTGGTGAAAAGATGAATATCACCCAAATTGAAGGTTCCTATCCTCAAGTAGCAATTTCTGACAAAGAAGAGAGAAAAAAATTTGTGGAGAGATGGGACGCTGCTCCAGAAAGGTTCAAAAAATGGTTTCTAGAATGGGAACCACGCACACATCCCTCTGTTGAAGCGTCTGTCAACATTTGCGACTGGAATGAAACAATGCATTATATTGACGACGCGATAGGAACCTGTGCCTTTTTATCTTCTTTTAGAGGCCAATTTGGTGGAAGGCCTCCATATCACATTAATAACCTACCAATATTTATCTCGAATGCAACTGGATTGGATCTTGATTCTGACAAACTCTGGGAAATCGCCAAACGGAATCGAAATCTAATAAGATCTCTCAACATAAGAAGAGGCTTGAGAAGAAGTGATGAGAAGCCTCCTGAAGACCATTGGAAAAA
>JAHIZV010000194.1 GCA_018814445.1 Verrucomicrobiota bacterium
AGGTACTCGCCGCTCTGGGGCGGAAGCTGCTTGATGCCCATGTCGTCGATGATGAGCAGGTCGGGCCGGAGGTAGTGGCGCAGGTACTTCCGGGTTCCGGCGAAAAAAGAGGGAAAAAAGAGGGGTCACCCATGAAAAGTGAAGTCAAATTCTGTGGCTCTTCCCAGGAACAGGTGGAATCTACCTTGACTTCACTTTTCATGGGTGACCCCTATTCTGCTATCGAGAATCCGCCTCATGTTCTGGGGTCTCAGCCTGCTACCGGATCCGGTTCGGACCGACCGACAAGTCACAATGGTTTCGGATGGACTATTTCGCAGAATGTAGCCGATTTCTCAAGTCAGGTTGCCGTTGTGGGCGGCTCGGGTTACGAGTTTATGGGCTTCAATCCAGGGACCACATTTACTTCTGCGATAGCAGTCATTAGTCGGGAACTGGCCGTTCTTCAGACAGGTACGGATCCTCAGGCCAATGTGTCAGTGGCAGGATCGAGTCTTCCAGACCCAGTTCACGTGGATTACCTTGCTGATGGACGGGTGAACGTATATGACGCTGTCTCCGGGGTTGCAACGGTTGGTACTTGGACTCTGAATCAATCATTGCCTTATCAGGTTGTCATCGACCTGAATGCCGACACATATGATTTCTACATGGACTCAACTCAGGTCCTCTTCGATCGCCCGATTACAGCTGATTCGGAGATTCTGAATGTGAGTTTCTTCCGTCCATTTGATGCCGCAAGCTATGCAATCGACAACTTCCGATGGGACATCATCCCCGAACCGTCTACATGGGCGCTCATGCTCACCGCATCGCTTCTCTTCGGGATCAATGCACTCAAACGCAAACTTCATTCTCTTCGCGTCGATTCAAACCACGTTTGAACGACTCGACTTTGGTCATTGGCCTTCCTGCTTCGAGCCCGGTGCGAAGCAGTTGAGTCTTTAATTGCAGCCCTCTCTTTGCTTCAATTCAGATGACTTCCGACTCATGGCGGGCAAACGCGCTCCGGGTGGCTATTCGCCGTGCGTAATCGGCATCTTTTGGTGAATGTGTGAATCTCAAAGACATCATAGGGGACGAAGCGCTCAGGAAGCGTGAGTTCCCGGTCGTTAGCGAGCGGGTATTCCTGGCTCATGCCGGCGTGGCGCCATTGACGAGGCGTGCAGCGGAAGCTATTTGCCTCTTCGCCGAGTCCGGGTGCAGGGACCAGCAGGAGAGCCCTGCGGTGTGGGAGCAGGTCAGGGAGGCCCGTCGTCTGGCGGCCCGGCTTATCGGTGCGGAACCGCAGGAAGTGGCTTTGCTCGGGCCGACATCGCTGGGCTTGAACCTTGTCGCCAACGGGCTGCCATGGGAAGCGGGTGACGAGGTCGTCTGCTATCGGGATGATTACCCCGCCAACGTGTATCCATGGCAGAAACTTGAAACATCAGGCGTGCGCGTCATTTTCCTGGAACCCGAATATCCGGGAGTCATTACGTGGGAGTTGATTGAATCCGTTCTGACCGAGCGGACGCGGCTGGTCGCTCTGGCCACCTGCAATTTCCTGAGCGGGTACCGTATCAATATCGAGCAAATAGGACAGGGACTGCACAAGAGGGGCATCCTCTTCTCTCTGGACGGGATACAAACACTGGGGGCGTTCCCGACCTCCGTGGAGCACGTGGACTTCCTCAGCGCTGACTCGCACAAGTGGATGCTCGGGCCCGTCGGCGCTGGGATCTTCTACGTTTCGCGAGAGCACTGGGACAACCTTCGACCATCTCTGCTGGGTTCCTGGAACGTGTTGTCTCCGGAGTTTGTGGCGCAGGAGGAGATACAATTCTATACCGGCGCGCGCAGATATGAACCGGGCACGCTGAATGTGCCGGGTATTGTCGGCATGAAAGCTTCGCTGGAACTTCTTCTTGAAGTAGGAATCGAGGCGATAGCCGCTCGCCTTCTCGATCTGCGGAAGCACTTGCTCAATGGATTGCGTGAGGCCGGATACGAACACTGCCTTGAACAACATGACCTGGGCGCGAATGCCGATGACAGCGAGCGATCGGGTATCATAACCGTTCGTCACCCGACAGCGGAGATGGGGATGGTTCACTCCGCGCTGACCCGGAAAGGCATAAGCACCTCTCTGCGGCAAAATCGTGCCGGTGAGAAGTTCGTGAGATTGTCGCCACACTTCCACAATAGCGAGGCGGAGCTGAACACGGCTATCGAGGTAATGGCTCAAGAGTCGGCAGGTTGATGTGATACGCGCGAACTTCAGAATCCTCTTTCCGCTGTCCTTGATCGTGCTGATGTCTGCGGCCACGGCCCGGTGTGAATCGGACATCCTTCCTGACGCGAGCCTTACACATCTCCAGTGTGCTCTGTCTGAAATAAACATGAGCCTCAAGGATCTTGAATTCCACAAAGATGTGGGCGAGACGGAAATAGCCCTCAAGTGGATTCGGGAGGGACTGGAGCACCCTCTGACATTCATTGAGCGGGCCGAGGCGGTGCGCGAGTCATTGAAGAAGAACAGGTCCGACTGGATTGCCGTTGCGTCAGGACTCCTCGAGGTCGATGCAAAGGAGGCCGCGGAGAAAGAAACGTCTGAGTTCTCCGTCAGTATCCCGGAATCACTGGATCCGAGGCTCGTTGGAATTCTGGAGGAGGTTCTTCCCGAGCTCGTTGTTATCGGTGACGCCGCTAAAGCAGCTCTGCCTGCACATCGAATCGATTCCGGCTATGTCACCGCCTCGGAACTCGGGGGAATACTGGGTGCGCCTGACCGTCCGGCGGTGCAGAACGCCCTTGCTGGGGCTGGTGTGTCTCGAAGCATGATCCAACGCGTGCTGGCGGACGAAAAGCAGATCGATCCGAAACCCGCAGCCGAACGGTTTCTGTCCGCGTTGTCTGAAGTCAGACTGCATGCCGCAACGAAGGCGTTCTCCGACCTTGAAAAGGCGAATGAGACTTTGCTAAATGCCCTCGCTTCTGTGCGCCGGTGGCCGGATAAGATTGTCACGTTTGAGTCGACTGCCGGGCTCATCGTAATAGGCTCTCCCGGCAACGATATCTACGATGTTGAGCCTTTTCTTCTCATCGATCCGGGAGGCGACGATGAGTACCTGGAGCCCGTCGCGTCGGCGAACGGCCTGAAGGGCCGATGCATCGCTCTCTCAATTGATCTTGCGGGCAACGATGTGTACCGCAGTGGCGAACTTCTCGGCCCGGCGTCGGCTCTATTCGGTCTCAGCATACTCACTGACCTGGAAGGAAATGACAGTTATCTATGCGACTACACTGGCAACGCGGCCGCATTGTGTGGAATCGCATTGCTCGATGACCGGCGAGGTAATGATCGATATACGGGATGGGCGTTCTCGCAGGGCGCGGCCGTATCGGGGGCGGCGATGTTGAATGATGAAGACGGCGACGACCGGTACGAGGTCGGCCTTTGCGGCCAGGCTTATGCCGGAGTCCAGGGATGTGCATTTCTCAGAGATGCCGGAGGAAGCGACCAGTACGTGGCCGGTGGACGTGAACCCGACCATGAGCGTCACGACGACCGGTTTCTGTCGTTGGCCCAGGGCTTCTCGATCGGAATGCGACCGTTCGCAGGCGGAGGTGCGGCGGCGCTCATAGACCTGTCGGGTGACGACACATATACAGCGGACGTGTATGGACAGGGAGTCAGCTACTGGTACTCAGCAGGTATGCTGTTTGATGAGGATGGTGACGACAGCTACGAGATGTATCATTACGGCCAGGGCGCGGGAATACACTTGAGTTTCGGCCTTCTGTCTGACGCCGCCGGGAACGATGTGTATAAGGGCTACGCGCTCACGCAGGGCTGTGCGCACGATTATGCGGTGGGGGTGCTTCTTGATCGGAATGGCGATGACCGGTACTCCGCAGATCAGCATTCGCAAGGACGGGGCATGAACAATGCGATCGGCATGCTGATTGACATCGCGGGAGACGATGATTATTCCGCCGTTCAAAACGATCAGTCACAGGGCATTGGAAATGATGGCGGTGAGCGGGAATATGGAAGCCTGGGCCTGCTTCTCGATTTGAGCGGAAACGACAAATACTCATCCGGCGCGGAAGACGGCGCCCGGATGCTCAGACCGGATTTCGGAATCATCTATGATGTGGAAACCGACAATTAGGAACTGCCTGCTCGCAGCGACGCTGGCTTTAACGCGCATGCATGCTGTTGCCGATGATTTCGATCCGTCAACGGCGTCACTTGAGAACCTGCTGTTTCATGCCCAGCGCTACGGTAATACCGCTGAGAAAAGGATGCGCAAGAAAGCGGCGCAGGAAGAACTGTTCGCAAGGAAGACGGAAGCCCTTGCGTATCTGATGGAACACATAGACATCGACAATATGTGGATCCAGATCCTGGCCTATCAACTTGTGGTCAAACTGGACAAAGAAGACGCCGTCCCGGTCCTGCTCGGGTTCATTGATGATCCGAACGACAGAAAGCGAAAATCCGCTGTCTACTTTCTTGGATTCAAGGATGCACCTGAGCACGCGGAGCGAGTAGCCGCTCTGTTGGGAGACGATTCTGCGGGCGGTGCCGCCGTGAGGACGCTGGGAAAGTGGAAGGCGGTCGATTATCTCGAAGACGTCGCGCAGTTTCTGACCCACGACAAGGAGAGGTGGCGGGTCCTTGCTGCAAATGCCCTGAGAGATATAGGCGATAAGCGAGCCATTCCATATCTGCGGGAAGCTGAAAAAGACCAGTATTTTACCGTCCGGAAAGCGGCGGAGCGGGCGCGACGCTCGCTTGGTGACGAGAATGGCGGATCTTCCACCCGGCCCATTTCATGAAGGCTTGGATTTGACGCGGCAAACCGCCGGGTATAGTCTCAATGCAAATTCCTGGGAAGGGGGAATACGATGGATAAGCCTGAAGTAAAATTTGGTGATTGGATAGAGGCAGGTTTCAACCTCTGGAAGCCGCACATCGGCAATCTTGTGGTCGTGTCTCTCATTGCCTTACTGCTGAGTTTCACGATCATCCTCGCGGCGCCGATGATGGCCGGCCTGGTACTCATCGCCTTGAAGATTCATGATGATCCCAAGAGCAAAGTCGAGATCAGTGATCTCTTCAAGGGCTTCGACTACTTCGTGCAGTCGCTGTTGTTTGTTCTGGCTCTGATCGTGCTCTTTGTCGTGCTTATGATCGTTCAGTTCCTTCCCTGCATCGGAAGTTTGATCTACATGGCTGCGGCGATCATTGTGCAGGCACTTGTCGCTTTTGCCATGTTCCTGATTGTCGACCGCAAGATGGATTTCTGGCCGGCCACAATGGCGAGTGTTGATCTGGTCAAACAGAACCTGTGGCCGTTCGTTGGCCTGACTCTTGTTGCCAGCATAATCGGTCAGATCGGTGCCGTAGCATGCGGTATCGGCATTATCGTGACGCTGCCTATTAACTACCTGATACTTGCGGTAGCCTATCGCGCCTGCTTCAGCGGCGCATCACCTGCGGTTGTGGAAGCCGAGGTGGTTGAGGAGCCCAAGGAGTAGCTTTTACCATGCCGGAAGGCGGGAAGCTCAACGGAAAACTTATCGAATGGACACGGCCTCCCAGTTACTGGGAGGCCGTTGCCGTTCATCTTCCCTTTGCCTTCGTGACCGGGACTCTTCTCCTCGGGGCCGTGGTCGTTCACTTCTCACCACGATTGATCCTTCCATGCACGTTCCGTCGGCTTGTCGGTTATCCTTGTCCTTTTTGCGGGAGCAGCCGTGCGTTTGAGGCGGCGGCATTTGGCCGATGGGCCGAAGCATGGCACACGCATCCGTTCGCGACGCTGCTCTTTGCTGTTGTGGCCGTTTTCTTTTTCGTCAATGCCTTTGCATTGGCAACCGGACTGAAGATTACGCGCGGGAAATTCCTGCGTCCGGGAAAGACGGGGGCACAAGTGTTCTGGATTGGTGTAGGTGTCGCGTTGCTGGCGACCTGGCTCTACCGCCTGCTGATGGGATTTGACTCGTAACCGGGTGAGGCTCCCGTCGGTGTCATCACGAGATCGTCCGTAACAAAAACACCGGAGCCTTTTCAGGCTCCGGTGCTGTGTCAAATGACCAATCTGCTTAGAGGATACCCGGAAGCGGTTGCTTCGTTCTCTTCATCATCGCACAATCAGCCTTTCAGCTGAGCGTCGATTTCTTTTTCGGCCTGCACCCAGTATGCGTGGTTGTCATTGCCGAATCCGTTCTTCTCGGCGATATAGTACGCCGCGAGTTCTATCATCCGATAGCGCTCCTGGGGAGACACCGAGCGGACCGCCGCCGGTTTCGCCTTCTTCGCGCTGGGTTTCGTTGTTGTCTTCTTGACCGTCGACTTTGCCGCAGGGGCTTTCTTCTTTGTGCCCGCAGCGACTTTGGAAGTCTTCGGCGCCGCCTTTTTCACGGTCGTTTTGACCGTCTTCTTCGCTGTCGATTTCTTTGCAGTTGTTTTCTTTTTTTCCGTAGCCATCTTGTTCTCCTCCCGGTTGGGTCGGGATCCAAGGCATAATGGTCAATCTGATCAGCGGGGAATGTACAAAGTGCGCAGGGGAATGCAAGTGTTAAGGGCGCTCTTTGAAGCCCCATTTTTCCTTGTTTCTTCGCTGCTTCGATCGTGTATGATATGCCGCTCATCAGCGAGGATCGGAACCGGTGACATGAAAAACCGCACGATAGAAGAAGATCTGAGCAACTGGATTAGAAAGGCGTTTGAAACGGCTTTTCCCGGGCTTATTCCTGAAAATGCCCCTGTAGAGGTCGTGGCTACGGCAAACGAGGAATTCGGCGATTACCAGTGCAACGCCGCGATGGGCCTGTCGAAACCCCTGAGGAAGAACCCTCGCGAAATAGCCCGGGCCGCGTTGGATTCATGCTCACTTCCCGATGAAATATCCCGGGCGGAAATCGCGGGTCCGGGCTTCATTAACGTATTTCTGAGTGAGGGCTACTTGGCCGAGGCGTTGCGCGGGATGCAGGAGGATGACCGGCTTGGCGTACGATCCGTGGGCGAAGGAAAGACGGTCATCATGGACTACTCCAGTCCAAATGTTGCGAAGCCGATGCATATCGGCCACATACGTTCGACAGGAATCGGGAACGCGCTGGATCGCCTGCACCGCTTCCTTGGATACCGGGTCATCGCGGACAACCATCTTGGAGACTGGGGCACGCAGTTCGGCTTGCTGATTATGGGTTACAGACACTTTGTCGACGAGAAAGCCCTGCTGGACCATCCGGTCGAAGAGCTTGAGCGCATATACGTCCAAAGTTATCAGAAGTCCGAGGAGGATCCCTCCTGGCGTGACGAGGCAAAGAAAGAGCTTGTGAAGCTTCAGCAGGGGGACGAAGAGAATCTTGCTCTCTGGAAGCGATTCATCGAATTGAGCCTGAAGGAATTCAGCAGTATCTACGAACGCCTGGGAGTGACTTTCGATCTCTACCGTGGCGAGAGCTATTATAACGACCGCCTCCCGTCGCTGGTCGAGGAATTGAAGGAGAAGAACCTGGCGGTGACGAGCGAGGGCGCACAGGTTGTATTTCTCGAAGAGGAGAAGTTGCCGGTTTGTATTGTTCAGAAGAGTGACGGTGGATTCAACTATGCGACGACGGATCTAGCGACGCTCGAAAGCAGGATTGAGGAGTTCGATCCAGACAAGATCATTTATCTGACCGATGAGCGTCAGCAACTCCATTTTAAGCAGATATTCGCGGTGGCGTCGCGGCTCGGGTGGCGCGCGGATCTTGCGCACGTGTGGTTCGGCTTGATGCGATTGAAAGAGGGCACGTTCTCGACGCGCCAGGGCAACGTTATCAAACTGGAACAACTGATGGATGAAGCTGAAAGCCGGGCTTTCGAGGTCGTCAAGGTCTCGAGTCCAGACATGCCGGAGGCACAGCAGAGAGACGTGGCAAAATCTGTCGGAATCGGCGCAGTGAAGTACGCGGACCTGAGTCAGAACCCCCAGAGCGTTGTCACGTTCACCTGGGAGAAGGCCCTCGCGCTTGATGGCAATTCGGCCCCTTATCTGCAGTACGCTTATGCCAGAATCGCGAGCGTGCAGGACAAGTACACCGAGCGTTTCCCCAAGAGCGATCTGCGCGCATTCCCCATTCGTATCGAGCACGAACTTGAGAGGCGCCTGGCGATTCGTTTGCTCCGCTTCGCGGATACACTCTTCCGCGCGGCCGAGTTCTACAGGCCGAACCTGATCGCGGACTACCTGTATGATCTTGCCCAGGTATACAGCACGTTCTATCAGAACGTTCCGTTTCTAAAGGCGGAAGAGGGCGTACGGGAAAGCCGGGTTCAAATCTGTGGTCTTGTCGCGAGAACGCTCAAGAAGGGCCTGGACCTCCTGGGCATTGAGACTCCGGAAAGAATATAGAAGAGAAACCTGAGGGCGGAAACCTGAGACCTGAGTAATTCGCTGTTTGCTTCTGAGAGGCAATATTACTTCCCGCTCAGGTTTCAGGTCTCAAATCGACTCCCCGCTCAATCTCGCCGCTTCGCCGCAACTCCCGCTTCAGGATCTTCCCGGCAGCGTTCTTCGGAAGCTCCGCCATGAAGACGACTTTGCGGGGCACTTCATGTCGCCCGAGATGATCGCGGCAATAGGACCGGACCTCGTCGGTTGAAATCTCGAATCCTTCTTTCAGCGCGACAAAGGCGACCGGGATCTCACCGTGGAGCTTGTGGGGTTCTCCCACGACGGCGACTTCGCGAACAGGCCCGAAACGATAGAGGACTTCTTCGATGACCCGGGGATAGACGTTCATTCCGTTCACGATGATCATGTCCTTGATGCGGTCCACGATGTAGAAGTATCCGTCCTCATCGACCTTGCCCAGGTCCCCTGTACGAAACCAGTCCCCGTGAAATGAAGCCTTCGTCTCCTCGGGGCGGTTCCAGTAGCCTTTCATCACATTTGCACCGCGAACACAAATCTCGCCCAGTGAGTTCACAGGCAATTCGTCGCCATTGTCGGAGAGAATCTTCATCTCGACGCCGGGCACCGGCGGACCGACCGATCCGGGCTTGGTCTGTCCGCCGATGGGGTTGACGCATGTGACCGGTGAACATTCGGTCGGCCCGTCTCCTTCGTATATCTTGATTCCAAAGCGGTTTTCAAACTGCTCCATGATTTCGAGGGGCATTGCTGCTCCGCCGGATATACAGTACCGAAGCGACGAGAACTTCTCTGTCGCTTCCGCGGGAAGGCGAAGAAGGACATTGTACATGCTGGGAACGGCGAAGAAAATCGTTGTTCCTGTATTTTGGACCGCATTAGCCACGGTTTCCGGTTCGAACCGGGGCAGGGGAACAAGAGTCCCTCCGTGCAGGAGGGGAAGGAGCATGCCGACCGTCGCGGCAAACGCGTGAAACATCGGCAATACTACGAGGAATATGTCTTCGCCGGGCCGCATGCGCAGAGCCTCCTTTGCGCTCAGCGTATTATGGATCAGATTCCGGTGAGTCAGCATAGCGCCCTTTGGCTGACCGGTGGTGCCCGACGTGTAGATGATCACTGCAACGTCGTTGTCGCAATCGAAGGCGATCTGCGGTGCTCGATCTTCTGCACTCAGGAGGCCGGCCCAGGTAATATCACCTTCGAGGATTGACGACCCGATGCCCGCGAAGAAGGTGACCGTATCGAGTTGCGTACGAATGGCGTTGACCGCTTCCGCGAAGGCCTCGAAGTAAATAAGGCCTTTGGCTCCGGAGTCGTTGAGTATGTAGGCCACTTCCTTTGGATTCAACAGCAGGTTGATCGGAACTACCGAAGCACCGGACTTGACGATCCCGAAGTATGCCAACGCGAAGAAGTCAGAATTGATGCAATAGAGCCCGACACGATCTCCCTTTGTGATTCCGCGTGCAGTGAGACCTGCGGCAACATGGTCGGACATGGAGTCGAAATCGGAGAAGCCGACGGCTTTCCCGTTGAATACGATTGCCGTTTGAGACGCGAATTTCCCGGCTGTGTTCCTCAGCAGCGCGGGAATCGAGAGATTATCAATACTCGTATTCACTTCCGCCGATGAATTCTCTGAGTAGAGCTTTCGCGGGAATGCAGCTGTCATCAGCCACTTCGGTCATAGGATCCAGCAGTTCAAACACCCGTTTGGCCCGCAGATACGCATCCTGCCTCTTGGGATCGTTTTCGTAGAGCGCCATAGCCTCGGGGAAGTACTTGAACAGCCGGTTCTTGAGGATCGGCAGCTCATAGGGCAGGGCGCTGTTTACGACGTAGTCAACCGTGCTGATGAAAGGAATGATATTCTGCAATTCGCTCCGTCTGACATAATGCCAGTGTGTCAACGTCTGCAGAGGTTGGAGATTCCTGTGCCAACTGTCACGGATCATTCGCCGCATGAGGCGGTTGTCGGCCCACCGCATGAACGCGCCGCCCGCAGTCTCCACTTGTCCGAGCGTTTCGATGTAGAGCTTGAACTTATTGCTGGAGGGAATACTGCACGTCATGTCTTCGTAAAGCCCGTGGAGGCTGTCGATCAGCAGTATCTCGTCATCGGCAAGGCTCATTTCATGGATGTCGAGAGTCCTCTTCCCTGTCTTGAAGTCATAGTGGGGCGTCTTGATCGTCTGCCCGTCGAGCAGTTGCGCGAGATGCCGGTCGATCAATTCCAGGTCAAGTGCCTGCGGTGTTTCGTAGTCATAATCACCAAACTCATCCTTGGGGTGCATCTCAAGGTCGAAGAAGTAGTGGTCGATATTGATTGCGCGAAGCTTCATGCCGGCTTCGTTGAGTTTCTCACCCATCTTTATTGTCGTAGTCGTTTTTCCAGACGAAGACGGCCCGGCTATGATAACCATGCGGACACTGGGGAGACGATCGATGACGCGCTGTGCGCCCGCGAGGACTTCGTTGTGATATCGCTCGTTCGTGTCTGTGACGAGCTGCGGGTATTTTTCGTCAGCGATGATTCGGTTGATGCCGTCCACGGTTTCGCAGTCATGCTCCATATTCCAGCGGAGAACTTCATAGATCTTCCTATACGGGACTTTGTCGGTGGCTTCGACGGACTGGGTCTGGGCAGCCCGTGCTTTTGCGCGGTCATGACGATAAATAATGAAAGCGCGCGAGGTCCGGGCGTGTCCTTTGTCGATGAGGGTCTGCTCAACGAGATCCTGCACGTCTTCGACGGTCGGGATTGAGGCGGGATAATAAGTCTGGATCAGTGCTTTTTCCACCTCGCGGGCGAGATACTCGGTCGTATCGCGGTCCTTCCCGCCAACGGATGCGGCGGCGTTGAAAATTGCATTGGCAATGCGTTCGCGATCGTAAGGGACGAGTGTTCCGTCGCGCTTAACGATCTGTTTGATAGGACATTCCCCGCTCATAACTATCTCCCTTCCAAGCGTTACAGGCTGTGACTCGAAGGCACAAACCTTCAGCTAAAGTTCCATAAATTCGGCGAAGTTGCAAGACGCCGCGGCGAGAGGTCCCTGTTACACGCGTTCGAGTTCTTCCAACAGCTCCGGGTTGTCGGAGTCGGCAAGTGGTTTGAACAGGAGCAGAATACTCGCCGTCACGGCCGCTGTCATAGCCACCTGGGAACCCACGCTCTTGAACCAGGCCATCTCCAGACCGGCATAGATAAGGAGCATGAGGATAAGCCATTCGACGGCATGTTTAGTGCTTCGAATCGTGCAGAAAACGGCTGAGAGGCCTATGACCATCGGCGCCAACATGGCAAAGACCCGGTTGGCATCCCGCGCGAACAATCGTCCAAACAGTACCGCTGCAAGAAGGTAGAGCGACACAAGCAGATAGCGGTTCTTCCAGCCATACCGCTTGTGCAGTTCGTACAGCATGAATGCGAAGAAAAGCCAGAGGAAGTGAAACACGCTGAAGATAATATGAAATTCCTTCTGATGCTCCATTGAATCCAGAACAGTGCGCAGTCCTGACTGTCCATATGCTGTGAACATGCCGTTTCCTTCGGGGGTGATGATCGGGGTCACGATCATTCTGTACAGGAAGTAGAAGGCAAACAGACTCAGCATGGCGAACACGCTCCGGATCACTTGCCCGTCCCTCAGCTTCGTCGTCCGGGCGAAAGCGATGATCGGGTAGAGCGGAGCAAGCAGGAGAATGACCTCCTTATTGATAGAGCCGATGGCGACTATGATACAGAAGGCCGCAAACCTGTCGGCGAACAAAGCGTATATTGCCAGCATCCAGAAGAGGTTGTTCATTGGATCGATCCGGAACGGCTCCTGAAAGTGAAACTGCGTGTAGCAATAGGTATGAAGAAGCATAAGCGTGAAGATAACGGATGTTGAGCGCGCCAGTTTAAGATGCCGCCGGAGGAGTTTGTAGAAGACGACCGCAGACAGGTAGATGGCGCCAAACGTTACTAGGTACCACGTTGCATCCCAGCCGAGAAGGTGATTGGAGTTCTTCTTGATTGCGTGAACGATGAACGGGGAGAGGATCCTCAGGGCAAATGGATTCTCAACCGGAGCGAAAGCCTGATCCGCCATCTGAATGTAGTTCGCCGCATCTCCCTTGCCCCCGAGCATGTACTCATGGAATTCCCCGCCGAACGAGCCGTACATGATCAGGCCCAAGAGCATGAAGTAGCCAAACAAGGCGTATGGCAGCCATTTCTTCATAAGCACCGCGGATCAGATTTCCGCCACCGGACCATCATCCGGTTCAGTCGCCCGCTTCAAGGAAGCCTTCGAGTTTCCTGATGCGTGTCGGGTGGCGCATCTTCCGAAGGGCTTTTGCCTCGATCTGCCGGATGCGCTCGCGGGTGACATTGAACTTGCGGCCGACTTCCTCAAGGGTCCTCGAATAACCGTCTGCCAGCCCGAAACGAAGAGTGAGCACTTCCTGTTCACGATCGGTCAACGTAGTCAATACATCGCCGAGGCGGTCCTTCAGCAGGCTGTATGCCGTCATCTCCGACGGATTTTCAGCGCTCTTATCTTCGATGAAATCCCCGAAGTGCGTGTCCTCGCTATCACCGATCGGACTTTGCAGGGATATAGGTTGCTGGGATATCTTCATGATCGCGCGCACGCGTTCCACGGGAAGGGTCATTTCTTCGGCGACTTCTTCCGGCGTGGGTTCGCGGCCCAGCTCCTGTACGAGCTGCTTCTGAATGCGCATCAGTTTATTGATCGTTTCGATCATATGCACGGGAATGCGGATCGTTCTGGCCTGATCGGCGATGGACCGCGTGATCGCCTGCCTGATCCACCATGTGGCATACGTGCTGAACTTATACCCGCGCTGATATTCAAATTTCTCAACGGCCTTCATCAGGCCCATGTTCCCCTCCTGAATCAGGTCGAGGAAGGAGAGACCGCGGTTCGTGTACTTCTTTGCGATGCTGATGACGAGGCGAAGGTTGGCTTCGACCATTTCGGTCTTGGCTTTCAGGCCTTTCCGCAGCCAGGTCTTGAGGTCTTTGTATCGTTTTTCAAACTCTTCCGCGTCCATACGCTGAGAAAGCTCGAACTCCTTCAGGGCCTTATCAAGCTCCTTCTGTGCATCGTCGCGCTTCTTGCTTTTTCTCATGCTGTCAATACTGCGCTTCTCGGACATGAGTTCGCGGAATCTGGTGTATTCAGCATCGACAGATCCGGCGATATCTTCAACGGCCTTCTGCTTGAAGTAGAGCCTCTCCAGATTGGCGGCGAGTTTTGCGCGGGCCTGCTCAAAAGCCTTGGTTTTCTTCTGACGGTCGGCTTTCGTCAGCCTTGTCTTCGTGGTTGTAGCATACTTCTGTCCGCTGCCTTCGTAATTGCGATGAATCGTAGAACGCAGGCGGGGAAGAGTTGTGAAATACTTGTCGCGGCTTTCGACTTCCTTATCACTGATAATGCGGTCGAAACGCTCTTTGCCCGCCTCGAGCCGGGCCAGCAGATCCATGTATGCCTGTGTGGCGGATCCGAATTCGTTAAAAAGCTGCCGGGAGTTAATTTCGGCTTCTTCAATCCGCTTCGAGATTTCGACTTCCTGCTCGCGGGTCAGCAGGGGCACTTGGCCCATCTGCTTCAGATACATTCGAACCGGATCGTCAAGGACGTCGAGCCGTTGAGCCTGCTTGGCGCGCTCCTCCTTCTCCATCTGCTTCTTGAACTTCTCGACCTCTGAAGTCTGGATGACTTCGATGTCCATTCCGCGGAGAAGGATGACGATGCCCTCGAGTTCGTCAGCGCTGATCATGCTCTCGGGCAGGGTCTCGTTGACGTCGTCGTAGGTCAGATAGTTTTGATCGTTCGCCAGCTTGATCAGCTCTTTGATCTTGTCGTTGCGCTGCTGGCGATCGAGCTTGAACTGTACGATATCTTCCGGGGTCCTGGGGGTTTCGGGAGCGGGGGCCTTCTGCCTGCCAGAAGACTTCCTGGCGGCTTTGATCATCTCGGCTTTCGCCTTGGCTGTCGGTTTCTTTGCCTTGTCGGCGGACTTGAGAGACTTCTCAGGGACCGCCTTCTTAACAGTCTTTTTCTTCGAAGAAGTCTTCTTCGACGACTTGGATACGGCCGTTTTCGACCGTGTCGCTTTCTTCTTCGTGGCTTTTTTCTTGACGGCTTTGGTCATAAATCTTCCGGATTTGGGCACACTTCGACTTATTGTACTGGCGAAGGGCAAGAATATTTCCCATTGACCGTCTTTCGTCAAGCGTTAGGTCCGGAAAACTCAGTCCTTTTTTCCGAGGCGTCAGTCGCTGTCGAGCTCGAGGATTGGCAGAGCCGTGGTCCATCCCTGGCGGAAAAGGTGGATATCGTGTGTAAGCTGGGCGCCTTCGGCCTCAAGTCGTGAGGCCTCTTTCGCAGAGGCTGTTTTGAGCCTGGCACGCAGTTTTCGGCGCTTTCGTTCCAGATCTTTGCGTCGGACGACAAGCAGTGCGGCCCGGATTGCGTCAATCAGTTGAGATTCCTCCGCGTCCTGACTTCCGGCCTCCGCCACTATCCTGGCGACAAGCCTGACGGTTTCGTCGTCCTCCTCCCCGAGAGCTGACGTCAACTTTGCCCCTTCCGCTTCTTCCGAGTCGAGGATCTCATATATCCTTCTGCACGATGGATCGGAGAAATGCTCGGGTTTCAGATGCTCTGTGGCCGTATTCCTGAGTGTAGGATGTGAAATGATGAGCTGGCAGACGGTGACTTCTTCGGCGGGATGCGTGATTCGGCTGGCTGAGGGTTCATTGGATGCGTCGGACTGTCGAGCAGTATGCTTCGTCCTGCGCAAGTCCGAACGCAGGGCCTCTTCTGTGATATTGAGCAGACTCGCGGCGCGCCGCAGCAGCATATCCTGCTGACTCGCGGTAGGCGCACGGTTGATGGACTCCAGAACCGAGCGGACGACGCGCATTCTCCCGGCGTCATCCTCTTCGGATTCACGATCGCTGAGAACGCGGATCTGGTAATCGACTGCAGGTACCGCTTCCCCGATCAATGCGCGGAACTCATCAGCGCCCCGGCCCGTTATCACGGAATCAGGATCCTGGCCTTCAGGTAGTGACGCCACGCGGACGCTGAGCCCGCTTTCGAGAAAAACATCCGCGGAGCGGAGGGCTGCATTCTGCCCGGCGGTATCGGCATCGAAGACGAGAATCACCGCGTCGGCATACCTTTTCACGATGCGCGCGTGGTCTTCGGTGAGGGCTGTCCCCTGGGGGGCGATCGCGTTGTCGATGCCCGCCTCGTGACAGCGGATTACGTCGATCTGTCCTTCGCAGACAATCGCAACTCTCTGGTCAGCGATAGCTTTCCGTGCCTTATCCATGGCGTAAAGGACGCGGCTCTTGTGGAAGAGTGGAGTCTCCGGGCTGTTGAGATACTTTGCCGTGCGGGTGTCTCCTCCGAGGATTCTTCCGCTGAAGCCGATAACGCGTCCCATTTCGTCCTGAATAGGGAACATCAGGCGGTTGCGGAATCTGTCGTAGACGAAGGATTCACCCGAGTCGTCTTCCGACCTTCCGACCAGGCCGCCAAGTTCGAGGTGCTTGAGTTCATAGCCCCGTTTCTTCGCCCATCCGGGGAGCAGTTTCCTCCTGTCGGGAGCGTATCCGAGCATGAATTCATCGATGATAGCCTCGGAAAGCTTCCTGTCGGACAAGTACGACCGGGCCACTTCGGCCGCTTTGCTTTCCTTCAGCGTCTGGTGGTAAAGCTGCGCCAGTTCGCCGTGGATCTTGAACAGCACGTCCTTGTCGGAACGCTCCTCGTCTGACGATTCCGTGAGTTCAAGGGCTATGCCCGCACGATCCGCCAGCATTTTCATCGCGGTGGGAAAGTCCACACCCTCGTACTGCATGACGAAACGGAACACGTCGCCACCGGCCCCGCATCCGAAACAATGAAATATCTGGCGTGCGGCATTGACGGTGAAAGAAGGAGTCTTCTCCTTGTGAAATGGGCAGAGCGCCTTGTGCCCCGAGCCTGCGCGCTTGAGGGTCACGTACGAACCGATCACGTCAACGATATCACAATGAAGCCTGATATCTTCAATTACGTTTTTCGCGACTATTCTGCCCATTTCATTCACACGAAGAGGAACGGCGGGTTCCTCCGGATTCAGAGATTCAGGGATTCTCGGACGGATGATCGGGAGTCCCGTAGAATTCATGCAGAGGATGAGACTTCCGGATGTTCTCCGGCTTCAGATCCTCGGGTATCGAAGGGTATTTGGACGTGATGCTCCCGTACAGATTCATCAGTGGTTTCTCTGCGGCGCTCCCGATGAAGGAATCGGTGACAATCGTCTTGTACCAGAACGGGTGCTCCCAGAGAGCGACGGCAAGAATCATCGCCGCCACGAGAACTCCGTACCGAACGATCCCTGCCGCCGTTCCTCCAACTCGCTCGATTTTCCCGCGGAACGTAAATGCGATCAGATTCCGAAGAACCAGCCGGACGATCCACATGATAATAAGGCCGCCGATCACTGCGAGACCGAAGGCTGTGGCGTATGCCATATCGCCCTTCATCCTCGTATATTCACCGACGTAGTTGCCAAGAGGACGGTAGAGGTAAACGCCCGCGAAGACGGCGACGACCGTGCTTATCACGCTCGACAGCTCCCCGGAAAGGCCGCGCACGAATCCGCGTATGGCTCCCAGGGCGATGACGGCGACGATCACAATATCTGCGATATTGAATGCGGGCATGTTTTCCATATTCCCCTCCCAACCGGAATGACTCCGGCAGAAAGTATAGCGTCTACTCCCGGATTTGTCCCTGTCCGAGCACGACATATTTGTATGTCGTCAGTTCCTCAAGGCCCATGGGCCCGCGGGCGTGGAGTTTGTCCGTGCTGATACCGATTTCCGCGCCCATTCCGAACTCCCCGCCGTCCGTAAAGCGGGTGGAGGCATTTACATAGACCGTGGACGAATCCACCCCCTGGGTAAATGTTCGCTGAGCGGATTCAGACTGCGCCACGATGGCGTCCGAATGCTGCGAGCCGTATCGGTTGATGTGGTCAACTGCATCATCCACGTTCTTGACTATCTTAAGGGCGAGAATCAGGTCCAGGTACTCAGCATACCAGTCGTCTTCCGTGGCCTCTTTGACCGCGGAGTCCAGCGTACATGCGATCTGGTCGCCTCGGACTTCGACGCCGTTCTCAATCATGGCATGCACCACTCGCGGCACGAACTCGCCAGCGATTTTCTCATGAACGAGCAGCGTCTCCATGGCGTTGCACACTCCGGGGCGCTGGCATTTCGCGTTGATGCTGATGCTCAATGCCTGATCGAGGTCCGCTGATTCGTCTATGAACGTGTGGCAAACGCCCTTGTAATGCTTGATAACAGGCACATGGGCCATCTCCGCGACGGTGCGGATCAGGCCTTCGCCGCCGCGCGGTATGATTAGATCGACCCGTCCCCGCATCTGCACCAGTTCCTTGACCGCCTCCCGGTCCGTCGTGCGGAGAAGCTGAATTGCATTTGCCGGCATGCCTTTCTTTTCCCCGCCCTCCTGCAACGCGTCGGCGATAGCCGCATTGGAGTGAACAGACTCCTTGCCCCCGCGGAGGATTACAGCATTAGATGTTTTGAAGCAGAGGACTGCAGCATCGGCTGTGACGTTTGGACGGGACTCATAGATGATGCCTATGACTCCGATAGGCACGCGCAATTTCCGGATTTCGAGCCCGTTCGGGCGAACCCAGGTACTGATTTTATCTCCGACAGGGTCTTTGAGCGTTACGACATCGCGAATGCCTTTCACCATTCCGGCAATCCTTGCATCGGTGAGTTCCAGCCGGTCCAGCATCGCTGCGGACAGTCCGGCCTTCCGGCCCGCCGCGAGGTCTTTCTCATTCGCCGCCCTGAGCGTATTCTGCCGGGCCTCGAGCTCGTCCGCCATCGCAGTGAGAATGCTATTCTTCTTGCGGGTTGTCAGAGCGGCCAGCTTATGTGCGGCGGTCACTGCCTGGTCGCCGATTCTCAGCATGTCTTCGTGCAGGCTCATCGTGATTCTCTCCTATTGGCTCAGCAGCACCATGTTGTCCCGGTGGACGACCTCGTCGTAATCCTTGCGCCCCAGGAGACCCGCGATTTCTGAAGTCTTGTGTCCTTTGATTCTCGAGATTTCGTCCATGGAGTACTCCACTAGCCCGCGGGCGACCTGCGTTCCGTCCTCCGCCTTGATATTTACTACGGAGCCTATCCCGAAATCGCCCTGCACTTCTTTAATGCCGATGGGAAGCAGGCTGCGACCCCGTGTCACGAGGGCTTCCCGGGCGCCTTCATCAATCGTAAGCGACCCTTCCGCCCTGTGAAAGAAGGCGATCCACCGCTTACGTCCTCTCATGCGGCGTTCCGATGCCGTAATGAAAGAGCCAATCATGGTGCCGACATCATCGCCCGCGATGATCTGTGTAATGATGTCATCTTTCCGGCCATTCGCAATGACGACGGGGGTGCCGACCTGCGAGGCAGTACGCGCGGCCGCCAGTTTGGTTGCCATGCCTCCCGTGGAAAGGTCGCTTCCCTTCCCCTCCGCGAGAGCAAGGGTTTCCCGCGTGACGTGTTCGATATAGCGAACACGGCGCGTTCGCCCGGAGGCCATTCGTTCGCGCAGGCCGTCGGCAGTCGAGAGCATAATGAGAAGATCAGCTTCGATGAGGAGAGATACCAGTGAAGCAAGCACATCGTTGTCGCCCACCTTCATCTCATCGACAGCAACGGCATCGTTCTCATTCACAATCGGAACGATGCCGTTGCGCAGAAGGTTCATGATAGTATTGCGGGCATTCAGATGCCGGACGCGGTCCCTGAGTCCGTCGTGAGTAAGAAGCACCTGTCCGATCCGGCAGCGCTGTGCGCCGAAAAGACGGTCATACTTCGTCATGAGGCGCGACTGTCCGACTGCAGCCGCCATCTGAAGGTCGGGCAGGTTCACGGGCCGTTTCTTCAGGCCCAGGGCCTCCATACCGGCGCCCACCGCCCCCGAAGTGACCAGCACGACCTGCCGGCCCTGTTTCAGGGCCGCGATCTGCTTCACGAGAATCCGCATGCGTGCTTCGTCGGGCCTCCCGTTTCTCTGGACGAGAACGCGGCTGCCGATTTTCACCACGATTCGAGTGGCCTCTGTCAGCTTCTGCCGTTCTGATCTGCCGTCATTCATGACTTCTCCGCTATTCGGGAAAACGCCCTTGCTAGCAGATTCCGCGCGCAATGTCGAGATGAGGAGCATAACCGGCAGATATGGCAGTCGAAAGGTCCGATCGGTCATTGCTTCAGCATGTACCCAGCCTCCCTGTGTACGCGGAGACCGCAAAGACCGGCGCGGCTCAGGTTGATATAATATGCGGCTAGACCTCGGGCACCATCTCGGTTACATAATAAACGAGTGAAAGTCTGCGCTGAAGGCGCGGATATTCTGTTTTTTTCAGTGAATGCGGGGCCGTTTTGTTTTCAGAGGATGGCCTCAGAGGTGGGTTGTGGTCATCTGCCGGTGCTGCATAGCGAGAGGAGAGGAATAAGGTGGGTATGGGGAAACGTCTGACACTGACTGCCGTGTTTGCGCTGGCAGTGAGCTGTTCTGCGTCCACGTTCTTCACCGAAGAATGGTCAAACAGCGAGGGTTCCTCCAAGGCTTCGACCTCTGCATATGCAGAAGCCGTTCCATTGGTCTTCAGACAGCCGGCCAGGCCGGAAGCCGGCATCCTGACTCCGATGAATCAACTGCTCGCAGTCACCCCGAAAGCAAGAATCACGGTTTCCTGGGCTCCGAATTTCGCCTCTGCAGATACAGATCTTCCGGAACTTCTTTCCTCGATAGTCGCGCAGGGCGGTCAGAGTGTGCCTGTCGGGTTGATCGCATTTGGACTGACGGATACCTCGGCCTATGTGAATTCTGCATACGGAGAGGCGTTATCGATCAAGACGGATGGCGTGCTGATGGCCCGATTCTACGGGCAGAAAGAGGGCGGAGGCGATGCCTCGGGTGGCGGTGACGGTGTTCCTGAGCCTCAGACGCTGACGCTGGTTGTCTCCAGTCTTTTCGTCATTCGCGCACTGCGCAGAAACCGGGTTGCTCAGACAAAGAAAAAGGGCTGATTGCCGGTTACCTTCCTGCTAGACTGGACCCCATCGCTGAATCTTGGATTTCGGGCAGGTTGCAGGAGGGCAGGGCACAGTGCGGCATAATCAGGCTGGGAAACGGGCGGGGGCGCTTCTTTCACTCACTTCTGTGGTCTGCATGCTGGTTTCGTCCGGTCTGTGCGGTGAGCCGGACGTGGCTGAAATGCTCTCGCTTACGGATCGTGGTTTCTTCTTGTCTGCGCTCGCGCGCATCGAACGCGATGTCCCCGCACCCGTTGAGGACTCTTATGTCTACCGGGTCAAGCCCATTGCCTTTATCGAGAAGGCAGATGACTTGCGGGCGACCGACGCTGAATTCCTCTGCGAGAGAACGCGGGTCCGGAAAATAGTGCGCGAATCTCAACGGTTGTCTCTTTCAGGGCGCCATGACGATGCCGCCAGGTTGCTGATTAAGACACGTGACTCTGTCCGCACAGAGAAGGCCCGTTCCGTTCTTACCGGACAGATCGGTTGCGTAAGGTTCGAGAAGGGAGACTACGAAGCTGCCGGCCGATCCGTTGACGAGTATGATGCCTTGAATCCCCTCAGTGCGATAGGCCGCTGTAATCGCGCGGCAATCTCTATGTTTCTGGGAGAATACGACGAAGCTCTGCGCCAATTGGAGCCCATTCAAATAGAGCTGATCGAGAATCCCAAATTCAAGTGGGCGGTCCATTACAACCTTGCCTGTGCGAACAGCCTGAAGGGGAGAATCAATCCGGCCATCGATCATTTCATCGAGGCGTACATTATAGATTCTCAGGCTACGGTCGAAAATGTCAATGACCCTCACCTTGCGAACATCCGGGGGCACGAGAGGGTGAGGGATACCGTTGTAGGCGTACTTCAGGACGCTCAGAAGAAAGAGATTCACGCAGGATATCTCAGACTGGAACGGACCCAGGGAACCGATGAAGATATGCGCTTCGCCGAACGCGGAGGGGGACTGTGATCCGTAAATGGTTCATCCGAGCGTTTTCGTCGAAACCCCTGTCGCGCGAAGAGCTGTTCGACCAGCGCGGAAGACGTCGGATTCTGTCCATGCAGGAAATGGAAATGCAGAAATCTGTGCGCAAACTAGTCCGCGCGGTCCTGATTACCTGCGGAGTCAGTCTCATTATGCTTGTTGCTTCTGGTATCTACATAAGATCCCGCATCCCGCAGATTCCCGGCGAGTACAGCGTGCCTCACTT
The DNA here is from genome assembly GCA_018814445.1 of Verrucomicrobiota bacterium. Classification (GTDB taxonomy): domain Bacteria; phylum Verrucomicrobiota; class Kiritimatiellia; order JAHIZV01; family JAHIZV01; genus JAHIZV01. Next base: position 21,780 of record JAHIZV010000194.1, read on the forward strand.
CGAATCTCATTGGGATGAAGACAGGTACGCTGACAGAACGGAGATGGTCAAGGGACTTATCCGCGCGACGGTCATAGCGCGGCGGGCGAAGAGTGCGGAAGATGCGGGAGAACAGGCGTCGGATGACGCGATTCTTCGCGGACTCGATACCGATGCTTCCTACGCTCCGACCGTCGCGTTCCTGGTTGATTCAGGTCAAATCGACGATGCCGTAAAGGTGCTCCTGGCTCACCTCCGCCGTAGTCCGACAGATAGCGCGGCATGGTATCAACTCGGACAGCTTCAGCTCTACATGAAGGACCTGCGACGCGCGAAGATTGCTTTGGAATGTGCGGCCGCGATCGATCCGGATTGGGTGGAAGTGCTGAACGACCTGAGCATCATCTACTACGAACAGGGAGATTTTCAGGACGCGCTTGACGTGTTGACCATGCTCGAGGAACTGACCGTCGACCGCACGGAGGTTATATTCAACAAGGCACTATGTCTTCTGGCTCTCGAGGATTACGAAAGGGCCCTGGAGGCGTTCAGCCGCTATCTGTGGCGGCAGCGCGATGATGTGCTGGCACTGCGAGAGAAGGCGCGTCTTGAGGTCCTCCTGTCCCGGCCGGATGATGCGGTAGAGACTATTAATACAGCGTTGGCGATCGCCCCTGACTCGAATCTGCTCCTTGTCGACGCAGCTGCCATAGAGGCTTTCAACTGGGATGTGGAAGAGCTTGAGGACGCACTCGAAAAGGTGAAAGACAGACTCTCCGCGTCGTTCGCGGGGCGCCTGCTGCAGGCGCCGCTGTTCGACGGTATTCGCCTGACTGAAGCCGGAGCGAGGCTTGTTGAGGAGTATGGCTCGTTGTCCTGGACCGGTGGCGTTGAGGTGGCCAGCGTCGACTGGCCTCAGGCTGAACTGCGACCCATGCGGTCGCTCGGAGGCGTCCTTCGGCTGAACCCGTAGTCCGGAACCTGCGATCTATTCGCTCTGCGCACTTGTTATCGGCAGAATCGGACCTAAGATACAACCTGTTACTCACATGCGAGGGAGATATGAGAGGACTTCCAAAAGAAGCTACACAGTCCGTTGTCGACGGCAACCATGGTTCACCGTATGACGTGCTCGGGCCCCACAGCGACCCCCATATCGCGGGCTTCGCCATCCGCACGTACCAGCCCTATGCCGCCAAAGTCGATGTCGTCATTAAGGCCGGTGACCGCGTTGTCTCGATGAAGAAGACAAACAAGGATGGCTTCTATGAGGCATCCGTACCGGACCTGAAGGAACCTGAATACCGTCTCAGGATGACCGGTTTTGACGACCATGTGTGGGAGCTTGAAGACCCCTACCGGTTCCCCCTGCAGGTTTCCGAGTTCGATTTGTATCTCTACGGCGAAGGGACCCACTATCGTACGTACCAGAAGATGGGCGCCCACGCGATGAAGCTCGACGGTGTGGATGGTGTTCACTTCGCCGTCTGGGCGCCGAACGCGCGGCGCGTGAGCGTCGTCGGCTGGTTCAACCGCTGGGACGGACGCCATCACCCCATGCAGCAGAGGGGAAACTCCGGCCTCTGGGAGCTGTTTCTTCCCGAACTCAAAGAAGGCGATCTCTACAAGTTTGAAGTGAAAGGACAGGACGGCTACCTGATTGAGAAAGCCGATCCCTATGCGTTTGCCGCCGAACTGCGTCCGCGAACCGCATCGGTCGTATGGAGCAACGACAAGTATGCCTGGAGCGACAGCAAGTGGATGCAGAAGCGGAAGAAGACGGATTGGCTGGCCCAGCCCGTCAGCATTTATGAAGTGCACCTGGGATCGTGGAAACGGGTCACGGAAGACTACAACCGGTGGCTGACCTATCGTGAACTGGCAGATGAACTGGTGCCTCACGTCAAATCACTCGGATTCACGCACATTGAACTGCTCCCGATAACCGAGCATCCGTTCGACGGCTCGTGGGGATACCAGACCATCGGCTACTTCGCGCCGACGTCCCGGTTCGGTTCTCCGGATGACCTCAAGTACTTCATCGACAAGTGTCACGAGGCGGACATCGGTGTCATCCTCGACTGGGTACCCGCCCATTTTCCCAAAGACGGGCACGGTCTGGGTTACTTTGACGGAACCCATGTCTATGAACATGCCGACCCGCGAAAAGGCCAGCACATGGACTGGGGTACGTTCATCTTCAACTACGGGCGTAACGAGGTCCGCAGTTTCCTGCTTTCGAGCGCCATGTACTGGGCTGATATCTATCATATCGATGGAATGCGCGTGGACGCGGTGGCGAGTATGCTTTACCTCGACTATTCACGCAAAGACGGCGAGTGGATTCCGAACGAGTACGGCGGACGAGAGAACCTTGAGGCGGTTGATTTCCTCAAGAAGTTCAACGAGATTGTTCACGCTGAGTATCCCGGCTTCCAGACCTTCGCGGAAGAATCAACCGCATGGCCGATGGTTTCGCGTCCGACGTATCTTGGGGGCCTCGGCTTCGGTCTGAAATGGAATATGGGTTGGATGCATGATACGTTGGAGTACTTCACGAAGGATCCGGTCCATCGGAAGTATCATCACAACAACATCACGTTCTCTCTACTCTACGCTTTCACCGAGAACTTCATCCTGCCATTTTCGCACGATGAAGTCGTACACGGGAAAGGGTCGATGCTCGCGAAAATGCCGGGAGACCTCTGGCAGAAATTCGCCAATCTTCGGGTTCTCTACGCGTATATGTTTGCCCATCCCGGTAAGAAGCTTCTCTTCATGGGGGCGGAAATAGGGCAGTGGGACGAGTGGAACTATCAGGAGAGTCTTCCCTGGCATCTGATGGAGTTTGATTCGCATCAGAAACTGCAGTGGTTCCTTTCCAATCTGAACAGCCTCTACAAGGGAAGTCCGGCTCTCTACGAACAGGACTTCGGATGGGAAGGTTTCGACTGGATCGACTTCCACGACAGCGAGCAGAGCTCCGTTTCCTTTGTCCGCAAGGGGAAGAATCCGGAAGACCTGATGGTTTGCGTCTTCAACTTCACCCCGGTTCCCCGCATGGGCTATCGTCTAGGCCTGCCTACGGGTGGCAACTACGAAGAGGTTCTGAATACCGATGCCGAACAGTTCGGTGGAAGTAATGTAGGAAACGCCGGTGTCGTCGTGGCAGATGAAATCCCATGGCAGGGAAAAGACCACTCGGCATTGGTGACCCTCCCGCCCCTCGGCGCCATCTATCTCCGGCCGAAGAAGTAGATCGACCTGCGCAGAAGCATACGATTCGGGCCGGGAAAGAATGGCGTCCGCCTGGAATGACGCTGACTTAAGGCCACGACATGCCTTACGGCATTGACTACAAACAATGCGAACTTCATCCATTGTTCGTAGTTAAGCCCGTCAGGGCTGTGCCTTTCTTTGCCGCTCGTAGTCCCGCCTGATTTGCAGAGAGTTCTGCAGCTCCTCTTTGTGCATGTCTTTGATGAACATTGATCTCTTCCTGTGTTACCAGACACACGTATTCAATACGGTAGTATGTTTGGTAAGCTCTATTGACTGCATTGCCGAGGTTCTCAACGCCGTTCAGGCGGAGAGCAGGTAACAAGACCATAAGTTAGGCAAGGGGATCCCAGACCTCGACAAAGCCAAAGCCATTGAAGTCCTTGAGATTGCGCGTCGCAAAGGCTTTGACGCCGTGATGCCGGAGGATCAACGCCAGTCTGGCATCGAAGATCCGACGATACGCGAACTTCCGGTCAGCGGCAGCCCGCCAGACGTTACGCATGATGTCTGATCCCAGGACCTGATCAACAGTTCTCCAGCGCGGGTTCGAGCGAAAGCGTTGAATGACGTTCACCGCATCGGTCGCAGAAAGCGGTTTAACGCAGACCGTTGGATTGCGGAGCAGGCAATACAACTCTATGAGGACCTGCTCGCAGAGGCAGAAGTCATCACGTCCCGACCATGATCGAAGAAACTCGACCGCCTGCGCGTGGTGGGGGGAGTCCGCATCGCAAGCGGCGAAAAGGACATTGGTGTCGCACGAGGTCATTTCGACTTCTTCCTGCGCACCTTGTAGTCAGCCGGTTTTTCCGCAACCTTCAGGCGTTCGGTATGGATTGCCTCGCGCCAGGACGGGTCCGCAAAAGGGTCCCGTCCTCCAAGTCTGTGCGCCTTGGGCAACTCCCACGTCTCACCTTCCTCCTGAAGAGAAGGCGACACAGCAATCATATACTCAAGGCCCCTGCGCACGAGTTCCGCGAGAGATATCTCAAGTCTCGCCGCAATGTCCTTAGATCTGTCGTACAGGTTATCCGGAAGCTGAATCTGCGTCCTTATCATGATGTAAGAATAGTGTGATGTAAGAATGATGTCAATATATCGCGGCCCTTGGCGAACCGGTAATTTTCCATTCCCTCGGTACCGAAAGCGCTGCGATACTCCGCCGAAGGTCAACGCCACAACCTGCGCGAGAAACGTAAAGGGGCCTTCTCGGACGGACGATTCAATGTGATGGCCGTGGATGGGGGCTACTTGCACAACGGCATGACCTACATTGAACTGAACATGGTTCGCGCGGGGGTGGGGAGCCAGGCCGCTTGACGTTGGGGGAATATGCTTAAACGCGTATTTCGAGCCAAAAAAGGTGAACCTAACTCATATTCCGCAGTTCGGAGAGACGTTTATGGCCGTATTTTCTGGACGGTTTTTCCGGTCCAGAACAGCTCCTCATCCATGTCCATCAACTCCAGTACAGC
>JAHIZV010000195.1 GCA_018814445.1 Verrucomicrobiota bacterium
CCGCCAGTCTGATATCCAGACCCTTCTTCGTTTTGAATGCCGCCATTGCCGTGATCCCGCACCTTCCTGAAAATCAGAACGCTCATAAGCGTTGGAAAATTAACGAATGAGCGTCCCACAATTTACAGCCCAAGGCTGACATGTCAATTGTTGATCGAGTGGAAGAAGAAAAAAGACCGCGTGGAAGGAATAAAAAAGCTCTCAGGCACCGTAGTGCGACACGTTCCGCTCCACTGCGGGCTTCAGGTCCAGTTCGAGGTAGCTAACCCATGCTTTCTGCACTTCCGGCCAGGCTTCGAGCTTGGAGATGGAGGATTCGTAGAAGCCCTCGATAGTCTGGATAGGATTAGCGTCAGTGTCGCGGACGGCCCTGGCGGCGGTGGTCTTCTCGCGTGCTTCATCAGTGCCCAGCGTCTTGTCGCTGCCCTGACGTTCCCCGTCGATATCCAGGATGTCATCGGAGAGCTGATAGGCCGTGCCTGCCTGGTAGCCGGCCTCTTTCAGGGCCTCGCTGAGTTCCTCGTCGTCGCCGCCGCAGGCGTAGGCGATGAAGGCGAAAAGCGATCCCGTTTTCCGACGGGCAATTCTTATACAACGATCCCATTCGGCGGGCTCTCCACGGAAAAGAAGTTCCTGCTCAGTTTCCGCCTGGCATACTTCTCCAGTCAGTTTCACCAGCATAGAGGTAAGGTGGCCGTTATCGCTCTGACAGCACAGATCCAGCGCCTTGAATAGAAGCAGATCGCCCAGAAGAATAGCTCCCGATACTCCGCGTTCGACCCAGAATGCGGGTGCTCCGCGCCTGAGAACGCCGCCGTCGATCACGTCGTCGTGCAGGAGACTGGCGGCGTGTATCATTTCGACCGCCGCAGAGGACCGCAGAACGGTCTCAGGCGAGACGGTGGTGGCAGGCTGCAGACGGAAAGCGGTGCGGGCCCGCAGCATTTTCCCGCTTCCGAGAAGTCTCTGGTGTTCGGAGAGAACCGAGCGCAGGGGTGTTTCGGCCAGACACGAGGTCATGACCTGTCGCACTCTCCACAGATGCTCCTCCATCGCGGAATCGACTTCTTCTGAAGCGTTCACGTCAGTCATCCGGCGAATAATGCACAAAGACCGATGAGCGTCAACCGAACAAAAAATGAACCGGCCCTCATTGCATCTATAATCCTCATGTTCTTGATCATTGTCAAAAGACAAGGCATAGTTTCGCGCTCTTGACCGGCGGCTTTTTCATTGTTCTCAGCATCAGCGCCGCCGGAACGTAAGAAGCTGCAATTTAAGAGGAGGTGTCCCGTGGAGGCACTGAAGAAAATCGATGGTTACAGCGGTCCGGAAGGCCCGGTTGTTCTGGTTATCATGGACGGCGTCGGGATCGGCAAGTACGAAGAAGGCGACATGGTGCGCCGGGCAACTACTCCAATGCTCGACTGGCTCTCCGCCAACGTGGTGAAGTCGCAGTTAAAGGCTCACGGAACGGCTGTCGGCCTGCCGTCCGACGACGAAATGGGCAACAGCGAGGTGGGTCACAACGCGATCGGGGCAGGGCGGGTATTCAGCCAGGGCGCCAGCCTGGTGAACGACGCGATTGAGAACGGCAGTCTTTTCGATGGCGATACATGGAAAGAGCTGGTCGGCAACTGCACCCAGAACAGCTCGACACTGCACTTCATAGGTCTTCTTTCCGACGGTTACGTCCACAGCCACATCTCGCACCTCGAGGCGATGCTCAAGTCTGCGAAAGCGGAGGGTGTGACGAAAGTCCGCGTGCATGCTTTGCTGGATGGCCGCGACGTGCCGCCGACGAGCGCCCTCGAGTATATCGATCGCCTTGAAGCCTTTCTTTCAGAACTGAATGCGGACGGCAGTGTGGATTTCCGAATCGGATCCGGCGGAGGCCGGATGAACATCACGATGGACCGCTACGGCGCCAACTGGCCGATGGTCGGCAGGGGGTGGAACGTGCATGTGAGAGGTGACGGTCCGCAAGCAGACAGTGCCCGTGAGGCTGTTGAGGCGGCGAGGGCCGCGAATCGCGGGGTCATCGATCAGGACCTCCCTCCGTTCGTCATCGTCGAAGACGGCGAGCCGATCGGCAGAATTGTGGATGGCGACAGCGTTATTCTCTTCAACTTCCGGGGCGACAGAGCGATGGAATTGACGCGCGCCTTCGAGGAGGAGGATTTCAGCAAGTTCGACCGGGGGCCGAGGCGCGATGTGAAATTTGCGGGTATGATGCAATATGACGGAGACCTGGGGATTCCAGCGAAGTTCCTGGTCGCTCCGCCGGCCTTGTCCGAGACAACGGGAGAGTATCTCGCACTCACCGGCGTGAAGCAGCTTGCCGTCAGTGAAACGCAGAAGTTCGGGCATGTGACCTACTTCTTCAACGGCAACCGAACGGACAAGTTCAACGAGGAACTCGAGGACTACGTGGAGATTACTTCAGATATATTGCCGTTTGAAGAAAGGCCGTGGATGAAGGCGGCGGAAATCACCGACGTCGTCCTGAAAGCGATGGGCGAAAACTCTCACAACTTCATTCGTCTGAACTATCCGAACGGCGATATGGTGGGCCATACCGGCAATCTCCTGGCTGTTGAAATTTCAGTTGAAACCGTTGATCTTCATCTGGCTCGCCTGATGAAGGCGGCAGAAAAGGCCGGAGGCATTCTCGTTGTGACTGCGGATCATGGAAACGCCGACGATATGTTTGAACACGACAAAAAGACCGGGGCGGTGAAATACGATGCGGACGGAAATCCCAGGATGAAAACGTCGCATTCTCTCAATCCCGTGCCTGTTTACATCTACGATCCAAGCGGGATATCAAAAGCGCGTCTCTCTTCCGCAACGAATCTCGGCATAAGCAGTCTCGCCGCCACGTGCATAAAACTGCTTGGCTACGAGCCGCCGGAGAATTACGACCCGAGTATCGTTGATGTGGGATAGGGAAGCGTCGTATGGCGGGACCCGCAGGTAGAACACGCGAAGATAATGACCAATGCATGAACGCGGCGCCAGAGGAGTACCTCTCTTTACGGCCGGGCGACGATATCTAACGGCGGGGTTGCTCAGCGGCGCGACGGACCTGGCGATATACTCCCTGTTGGCAAAATGGCTGGGCGTCCATCCTCTTCTGGCAAATATCGTCAGTCGCTGTGCGGGTGGATTTGTCTCTTTCGTCGCTAACAAGCACTGGACGTTCGAGAATAAGGGCGAGGCGGAAACACACATTCAGTTCGTGCGGTTCTGGTGTGTATTCGCGGTCAGCTTCATGCTTTCAGAACTGCTGGTCGGGCTGTTTCACAGTGTGCTCGGCTGGGAGGCGATAGTGACGAAAGTCGCGGCAGAGAGCGCAGTGGTGGCCTTCAATTTCATGAGTCACCGACACTTCACTTTCCGCTAACCTGCCGTCAAACCGGTTCGCTGCCGCAAGCGGCCTGCGGCGCGACTAGTCCTTGGCCTGTTTGGGCGTCATGTGCATGAACAGGTTCCGGCCCATCATTCGCGGGGGCTGGTCAACAACGCCGTCGTTTTCCAGGTCTTTCTGAACACGGTCCATCAGTTCCAGTCCCAGTTCGCGATGCGCGTTTTCACGTCCGCGGTAGAAGAGAGAGAACTTCACCCTGTGACCATCCTCGAGGAACTCCCGCGCGTGACGGATCTTCGTGTTGTAATCGTGATCCTCGACATTCGCGTGGAACTTTACTTCCTTGAGCTTGGTGAAAGTCTGCTTCTTTCTCGCATCTTTCTTCTTCTTGTCCTGCTCATACTTGTATTTGCCGTAATCCATGATACGGCAGACGGGAGGCTTGGCCTGCGAAGCTATCTCCACGAGGTCCATCCCCAGTTCTTCGGCTTTACGCAATGCATCTCGCGTCCTCACGATGCCGACCTGCTCACCGTTTGGTCCGATGCAGCGGATTTCGGACACCCGGATCCTGTGATTGATACGGGTGAAATCTCGGTTCGGTTGTCTACGTTGCTGTATGATGGCCTCCTATGGTTGTGGTGTTTCTGTGGGTATGCCGCGCGGAATCTCCATTATTCCTGCAGCCCTTTTGACGCTACTTCCTGTCGCAGCATCTGAATAATCTGAGGTAGGTCCTGTGAGCCCTGATCGCCCTGGGTCCGGGCGCGGAGGGCGACCTGTCCGGCTTCCTCTTCCTTCGGCCCGAGAATCAGCATGTAAGGGATCTTCTCCATCTGCGCGTTGCGGATCTTGGCGCCGATTTTCTCGGAACGTTCGTCTATGCCGACCCGAAAATCCTCTTCGATCAACTGATCCTGCACCCGTTTGGCGTACTCCATCTGTTTTTCGGTGAGAGGAAGAATGCGGACCTGCTCCGGGGCCAGCCAGAGAGGGAACGCGCCGGCATAATGTTCAACGAGAATGCCGAAGAAACGTTCAATACTCCCGAAGAGGGCTCTGTGCACCATGTAGGGCCGGTGCTCCTTCCCGTCTTCGCCGATATAGACCATATCGAAACGGTCGGGCAGGTTGAAATCGAACTGGATCGTGCTCATCTGCCATTCACGTCCTATGGCGTCGCGCACTTTCATGTCGATCTTCGGTCCGTAGAAGGCGCCTCCGCCCATGTCGACTTCGTAAGGAATGCTCTGTTTCTGAAGCGCCTGCTCCAGGGACTCGATGGCCTGCTCCCAGCGGGCCTCTTCGCCGACGGCCTTCTCCGGGCGGGTCGCGAGGTACGCGGTGATATCCTGAAACCCGAAATCGTTCCAGATGTCATGCGCGAATTTTATGACCCGCTGAATCTCCGCCCCGATCTGATCCGGTGTGCAGAAGATGTGCGCGTCGTCCTGCGTGAAGCCCCGCACTCTCAGGAGGCCGTGCAGAACGCCCGCCTTCTCGTAGCGGTAGACAGTCCCGAGTTCTGCCCAGCGCAGAGGCAGTTCGCGATACGACCGTTTGTGCGTCTTGTAAATCTCGATATGGAACGGACAGTTCATCGGCTTCACGAAGAACTCGTTCCCGTCGATATCCATCGGGGCATACATGCTTTCTCTGTAGTATCCGAGATGGCCGGAAGTCTCCCAGAGCTGGGCCTTTCCTACGTGCGGGCTGTAGAGAAGATCATAGCCGCTCCTGAAATGCTTCTGCCGCCAGTATTCCTCGATGATCGAGCGTATGCGGGCGCCTTTTGGATGCCAGTGGATGAGTCCGGGGCCCACGTCCTCCTGGATACTGAAGAGATCCAGTTCCTTGCCGAGGCGGCGATGATCGCGGTTCTTCGCTTCCTCCATCTGCTTCAGGAACACGCGAAGCTGCTTGTCGGAGATCTGTGCCGTGGCATAGAGGCGTTGCAGCATCGGATTGGTCTCGATGCCGTGGAAGTAGGAGCCCGCGACGGAAAGCATTTTGAAGGCTTTTATCTTCCCGGTGCTCTCGACATGAGGACCTCGGCAGAGGTCGACGAATTCACCGTTGCGATAGAAAGTGATCTCATCGCCTTCAGGGATTTCCGCGAGACGCTCCAGTTTATACTCCTGGCCCATATCGCGGATCATCTTCTCCGCATCTTCCCGGCTCACGGCGGTGCACTCGAAAGGCTGATCCTCCTCAATGATCTTCGACATCTCTTTCTCGATGGCGTCGAAGTCATCGGGAGACAGGCGATGGGGCAGGTCAAAATCGTAATAGAAGCCGTCGTCGGTAGGCGGGCCGATGTCGAGCTGGACATCATCGAAGAGCCGACAAACCGCTGCTGCCATCACGTGCGCCGCACTATGGCGCATCCGATAGAGTTCTGAGTCTTTATCCAACTTCATTCAGCATCTTGTCGCTCAACGTTATAATTGCCGTCCACGCCCGTCGGGAAAACAGAACCCAAAAGTGACGAGGAACGCTATACTGTTAGTTTACGCCGCCGATGTGCGCAAGCCCAATCCGCTGGAAATCCAGCGCGGGCCCCTATTCGTTCATGCGCCGCGCATCGATTCTCGCCTTCAGGAGCCGAGCGTAAACGAGGTTTCTTTCTCCGGCCCGCATGCTTGTGTTTCCTCCGTGAACGCGTCGCGCCAGGACTACGTCGTCCAGCATGACCTCGGTCAATCCGGCCTGCCGGACCCTGGAAAGCCAGTCAATGAAGACTCCCACGCGGAGGCTGTCAGAGAAAAGACCCACGCTTTCGAAAACGTCTCTGCGAAGAATCATCGTCCCGGGAACCGTTCCTGAAATGGCCGACTGTGAGGGATCGGGTTCCGAGCCGTGAACGAAGTTCACCATGTGGCCGAACACGATGTCAGGCTTCGCTTCGGAGTTCAGTGCATCGATTTGACGTCTGAGTTTCGACGGGGAGAGCCAGTAATCATCTGCATCGAGAAATGCCAGGTATTCACCGCGCGCGGCGCGGACGCCCGCGTTGCGTGCCGCGCCGTTGCCTCTGTTTTTCTGCTCGATCCATGTCACCCGGGGAAGGTGACGAGCGGCAGCTTCCCGTGGGTTGTCGGTCGATCCGTCGTCGACGACTATGACCTCAAATGGTGTGTAGTCCTGTGCCAGAACGCTTGCGACGGCCTGGGAAAGGAAGGGGGCCGAGTTGAATACAGGGATAACCACACTGACCAGCCGGAGGTCGCGGCTCACAATGCTTCTCCGCTGTGAAGCGAGTCGTGGAGGACTTTGAAGAGTTCGCTTCTTCGCCGCGCCGTGTCATGCGAGGCGTTGCTTCTGTGTATGCGGCGGGAGTGCAGAACGCGTTCCGTGCTGATTGCGATGACTCCGGAGCGTCGCGCGCGAATCAGCCAGTCCGTGTCACTGCCGGTGATACGCTCTTTATTGAAGAGTCCGACGCGGTCAAATACCGAAGTCCGAACGAGCCATGTACCGGGCGGATATGTACGCTTGTCGCGCGGCAGCCATTCAGGCCATGATGCCCCGTCATCGAGCGCCACGGAACTGTCGCAGAAAGATATCCCTGCGGCAGGATTTTCCATGAGCAGTCCAGCCTGGACCTCCAGGGCGGCAGGCGCCCACAGATCATCCTGATCGAGGAACGCGACGAACTCGCCGTTGGCTTTTTTCAAGGCATGATTGCGGGCTTCCGCAACGCCCGCGTTACTCTGAACGATCAGTTGATCAGGTGAGTACTCAGCAGCTATCGCCACGCTCAGATCGGTTGATCCGTCATCGATCACAATCAACTCCACAGGCGAGTAGGTCTGTGCCCGGATGCTTGCCAATGTCTCGCCGACATACTCCTCGCCGTTGAAGACGGGGACAATGACGCTGACCAATGGATTCATGCGGATATTCTAGGGCCGATGGATGACCCATGCCAATAGAAACGGCAGCCTGCCAGCAGCGGTCATCGCACCACGCCGGCGTAAGCGTGGCCGGAATAGGGAGTGGACACGGTGAAGTCAATCCATTCGTGCCTGACCACAGGTTTTCGAAGCGTGTTGGACCGAAAGCCTTGCAGTCGACAGTGAAGCCTTCGTGCGAAAAGTGGATCTCAACGTCAGGAACAGGATGAACGTCGAAATTCTCAAGGACGATCAAGACAAGACTTCATGGATCGCCCGCGAAACAACCTCCACTTTCGCTTACAGCTAGTTTTTGCACTCGAAAAGCGATGCTACCTCATATTCCGCAGTTCGGAGAGACGTTTATGGCCGTATTTTCTGGACGGTTTTTCCGGTCCAGAACAGCTCCTCATCCATGTCCATCAACTCCAGTACAGC
>JAHIZV010000196.1 GCA_018814445.1 Verrucomicrobiota bacterium
AGGCATCTGCTTAATGCCCTGGTCGGTCTGCTGGGCGTCATCGGCGTGTGGAAACTTGCGCGTCTCCTCGCGGGATCAAAGGCCGGCCTGCTGGCCGCATTGCTGCTCTTCATTACCCCGTCCTACTTCGGTCACATGTTCAACAATCCGAAGGATATTCCATTCGCGGTCGGATATGTCTGGAGCGTGTACTACCTTCTGCTCGCGACAGAGCATTTTCCGAAACTGCCGGTTCGCTTGATCCTGAAGTTCGGATTGGCGCTCGGACTTACGCTCGGGGTGCGCATCGGCGGTGTCTTGTTGATCGCCTACACCGTGATGACCGCCGGCCTCTGTTTCCTGTTCCCCCGCCTCTTCAACGTGGAGGGTGGATGGCATATCCTTCCGTTGCTGCGAAGGGCGCTGTGGCTTGCTGCGTCGCTTGCGGGAGTATTCGTGATCGCATACGCGATCATGCTGCTGTGCTGGCCCTGGGCGCAGGAGGCGCCGCTTAAGAATCCGCTGGCCGCACTCGATAGAATGTCGAAGTTTACGGACTGGCCGGGTACGAACCTGCTCGCAGGCGAATACGTCGACGCCGCGGAACTCCCGAAAAGCTACCTGTTCCAGTATCTCGCAGTGAAACTTCCGCCGATACTTCTGTCCGGGCTCGCAGCATCCGTGCTGCTGGGATTCCTCCATCTCGTAAGACTGCGCTTCAGAAAACGAGGACTGCATACCGTCCAGTACGGACTCCTCATCTTTTCGATCGTGTTCCCCGTCGTGTACGCGATTCTTAAGAAGTCTATTCTCTATGATGAAGTCCGCCACTTTCTCTTCACAGTCCCTCTGCTGTGCGTCGTCTGCGCGGCAGCATTCGTCGCAATCTACGAGAAACTGCGCCCGGGCCTGTTGAGAATAGCGCTAACCGGCGCCTGCGTGATCATGCTTGCGACGCAAGTGTACGCGCTCGTCATCCTTCACCCCGATCAGTACGTCTACTACAATACCTTCGCGGGCGGAACAGGCGGGGCCGAAGGGCGCTACGAGACGGACTACTGGGCCAACTCCTACCACGAGGCCGTGGACTGGATCGCGGCGTATGCCCGCGCAAGAGACGGCGATGTGTTTGCCGAGAGGCAATACACCATTTTTGTCGATGGCCCGTACCTGTCCGCCACGTACTACTTCCCTGAGAACTTCTCTCGCACGGAGGATCGCGAGAACGCCGATTTCCAGATGACCCATACACGCTGGGATCTGGACGAAAGACTGACGGGAAAGAAGATCGGCGCCATCACCCGCATGGGAGCGGAACTGACGCTGATGACTGAGCGGTCCACCCCCTGAATCTGAACCGGCGCGGAAGCACCGGGTGAGACTTCTGCCTAAAGGACATGGAGTGGCAATTCAGACCGACCAAGCGAGGACCTGCATGAGTGCGCCACAACTCTCCCTCTCCCTCGGGGAGAGGGCCGGGGTGAGGGGCGACTGAGCGGCGAGTTTTCCCCTCACCTCAGTCCTCTCCCCAAGGAGAGGAAGTCAGAAGCGGGATGTACCAAAGGAACAAAACGACAGGCCCGAATGGCCCTGAAGGCGGAAGTCGGTGCGAGCTTCAGCGAGTACGCATAAGACCGTCGGCCGTTAGCTTCAGGTCGAGCGATGACAGATAGGACATGACATGCCTGTTCTGTTCGACGTGGGCCTTTTCACGCTCAGACAGATCATCCTGCCAGCGGAGATCGAAGAAGGTCTTCTTCTCTTTGATCCATTCGTAGCCTTCTTTGTACGAGCCGTGGTGTTCGAAGTTGTAGTACTCGAGCTGAGCGGGTTCGTAGTCCAGTCCGATCCACTCGGTCAGCCGGCGCATCTCGCCGTCGGCGTCGACCGCGAGATCGTGATAGGTCACAACATTGTATGCCAGCCCGCGCTTCTTGAGATAGTTGGTGATCTCCTGGTTCTCGTTGAGCCACTGGTATTCGTAAATCATGTTCTGATCCGCAAACGCAAGCTGGAGCGCCTGTAGAGGTCTCGTCTTAAGCACCTTCCCTCTCACATGGCGCCGCTGCTTCTTTGTCTCGTAGTTCATCTTCCAGCGACGGATCAATCCGCGCGGGTCACGGATGAGATGGATCACCTTGATGTCGTATGGAACCTTACCGAGAAACCGGTCGATCCAGAACGTGCGTTTCGAGGTGTCCACCAGCACCTCCGCGCCGGGGAAACGCGGCCAGATGATGTCGTACACCTGATCGATGTTTTCCGGGTAGATACCCTCTGCAAGCGGACACTTTTCAATGTCCTCGCAGACGGGGCACACCGCGCGACGGTCTTTCGGCTGCTGCTTGCGAAGGTACTTGAGCTCGCCAACGTGCACGGACTTCGTGTTACTTCCGAGCATCAGGGACAGAAAATGCGAGCCCGCATAGTTTGTCGAAAGAATGTAGACAATGGTCTTCTTCATCGCCGCATTACTGCTTTCCAATCGGAAGGCCCCATTTCCGCAAGCGCTTTCCGATCCTGAAGAGCCCGTGGCGAATGGCGTGACATCCCGCCTGCGATTCGAACCCGTCTTTCGCCTTCCGATCATCCTCACAGGAGAACTCCTTCCTGACGGAGCCCCAGTTCTCCGGCTTTTTGGAGCCGATGGCGAAGATGTAGACCGAGGCATTGTTCTCACCGTTGAAACTGATGTAGAGAGGATCAAGTCCCTCCTTCTCGAACATCTTCTTCAGGGCAAGCGGCGTAAAGCGCCAGTAGTCGCCGAACCCGGGATGAGCGTGCATCTGCTGAAGAAAGGGGACGATAACGATCACGATGTCGCGCGACATGGCGCACAGATTGTGGAACGACGTCTGAAAATCGAACACATGCTCAAGCGTCGTGTGGTTGAAAACCACGTCGAAACGGCCCTCAAGTTCCGTCGGAAGATCCTTTTCGATATCCAGAAATATCTCGTTCTCGAAGCCCTGCAGGCCCTTGGCGTCTTCATTGTAGTTCGTGATCGTATAGCCCGATGCTTTAGAGAAGTAGTTCTGGTAGTGACCGTTCTCCTTGTCGTCGTCGGTCCATCCGCTGACGTTCACGACATCGCCCGAGAAAAGGGGCCCGAACTTGCGAAGTTCCGCATTCGACCACTTCCGCGCGATGAAGTATTTCCTGTCGAGAAAGATGCTCATGAATAGTGCGACATAACAGAAATGAGGGGTGGGTTCAACGTATTACAGCGATGCACCGGGCGTGAGCGATTCAAACATCCGGCATCTTCCGACCCGAAACCCGAACACCGAAACCTGAAACCATCTCCCCCCGTCTACCGTCTTGCGATTACTGTGACCGCCCCTTATCCTGCAAGGCACATGCTGAAAAACTGGGTACATCATATTGTCAGCACCGACGATGGAGAGACTCTTCATGTCTACTGCCACGCAGGTGATCCTGATTGGGTCCGATGGGCCGCGGACCTCTGGCAGGACCGCGTGGACCACATGACAAATGTCCGCACGCATAAGTGGGGAGGAACCGTCGACCGGGTTCGCATGAGCGACGGACACGACTACTTCTACAAGCGGTTCCGCATCAAGGGATGGCGGCAACTTCACAAGCCGCGCCGTGCACGCACAACGGTGAAAACGGAAAGTCGACTCGCCGAGCAAGGATTCAACGTGCCACGCGCTGTCTGCGTCATTGAAAAAAGACGCCTGGGCATTGCCGTCGACAGCGCGCTGATCACTCGTGCTATTCCGAACGCTCACCGTCTCTCACATATACTGAACAGGTCGGAGTTCCGCGAGAGGCTGTCGACCGACAGAAGAAGAGCGCTCCTGCGCAGCTTCATGAAAGAGGTCGCGCGGCTTCACAATGCAGGCATGTACCACGGTGACCTGCATCTTCACAATGTTCTCTGCCGTATCAACGACGATGGATTCGAGTTCTTCTGGATGGACAACGAGCGCGGAAGGTCTTTCCCGAAGATCCCGGAAACATTCCGTATCGACGACCTCAATCAGATCAACAAGTACAAACATGCTATAACGTTGACAGACCGAATGAGGCTCTGGAAGAGTTACTGCGAAGAGGCAGGAATACCGGAGTCGGACAGGAGCCAGCTCATCGCGAAGATCATCGCCAGGAGTCAGTACTTCTGGCGGAAACGGGGCTGGCTCTGACATTCGGAATGCGCGTCTGTTTCGTCGACTGATGGATACTTCAGAACCAGAGAACACAGCCCGACCGTTCATCCCGACATTCTACGGACTGAACCGGGGTTGGCATTTCCGGAAGGACAAGGCTCCGACGTCATGGTTGAAGTCCGGGACGGACGAGACAGGCGAAACGATCACTCTTCCTCACTGCTGGAATGAACACGACACGTTTCAGCAGAACGTGTCCTGCTACCGCGGCTTCGGCTCCTACCGCAAGTCGTTCAGCCTTCCCGCCGGCGCCGATAGAGACGATGACGCGCAATGGATTCTCTCCGCCGGCGGGTTCTACGGACGCGGCTCTCTCTGGCTCAACGGAAGGAAGGTCGCGAATGTCAACGGACAGTATCTCGGTTTCGAGATCAACATGACCGACCGTATCTCAAAAGACGGTCCCAATCTCTTAGGCATCCGCATCGATAACAAGTATCACCGCAATGTACTGCCCGGATTCAAGATGCCCGATTTCCTGCTCTACGGAGGATTGGCGGGGGGCATCGGACTGCGGCGGCTGCCCTCGCTGCATCTTCGACGCGGAAGTACCCATATCCGCACGGCGAACGTGCGGAGCGGAACGGCACACGTCAAAGCCGACGCGCGGGTCGAGAACATGTCGGGCCGCGAAAGGTATTTCCGTGTTCATTGGAGCATTCAGACGGAAGAAGGCGACATCGTCGCGGAAGCGGCTTCACAGCTCTGCATTGTCGAGCCCGGCGGGTGCGCCGACTTGAGCGTCGAACTGAATGTCGCCAATTCGAATCTCTGGGATACAGACAATCCTTTTATGTACAAGGCCATCGCATCCATCGAGGAATCCAGCCGCATCGTTGACTGGATCGAGACTTCATTCGGATTCCGCGAGGCCGAATTCAGGGAGAATGAAGGCTTCTTCCTGAACGGACGCAGAGTTCATCTCCACGGATGCAACCGGCACGAAGCCATCCCGGGATTCGGCAACGCGCTGCCCCCCGAACTTCATCGCCGGGATGCCGAAATACTGAAGGAATACGGCTTCAACTTCGTTCGCCTTTCCCACTATCCTCAAAGCCCCGACTTCCTCGACGCATGCGACCGGCTCGGAATTCTCGTCTATGCCGAAATCGCGACATGGAAAAGCGTGCGGAACGGCAGGTGGCTGGACGCCGCGCGCCGGCAGATGGAGGGAATGATTCGGCGGGACCGCAACCATCCCAGCGTGATCCTGTGGGGCATGGGCAACGAATCACGCTCCCGCCGCGCTTACACGGAACTGCGCGAACTCGCGCGGGAGATGGACGGCAGCCGGCCGACGATCTATGCGGAGAACATGCTGGTGAAGGGCGCAAAGGCCGGCACGCTCGACATACCCGACGTGCTCGGGCTCAACTACAAACTCGAGAACGCTGAACCCGCAAAGAACGCCAGCAGGAACCATGTTGTGCTCGCCAGCGAATGCAGCAACTTCCCCCGTGCGCGCCGGGGCGATCCGTCTAAGGAAGAGGATCAGATCCGCCTGATCAAGAGACACCTCTCGAATATCGAAGGTAAAGACTTTGTGGCGGGATATTGTCTCTGGTGTTTTGCTGACTATGCAACCGAGAGAAAGAAGCGCTACATCCGCCATTCCGGAGTAGTTGACGCCTGGCGCCTGCCTAAACGTTCGGCCGCCTGGCACCGCTCTCTTGTTCGGGGAGACATCGATCTGGATACCCCCCGCCCTGTCGAAGACGGCGAAAGAACAGTAGAGTGCGTCGCGAACACTATTGGTTTCGTTTCCAATTTGCCGGATACCGTTCCCGGGGGGACCGTGATCGTGCTCGACGTGCAGATCACGGACGAACAATGTGAAGCTGTTACAGACTGGTCTGGATCAGCCCGTATAGAAGTGAGCGGCTGCGGAAAGGCGAAGACATACCGGGAAGACAACGCAATCGAGATCAGCGGCGGGCTTGGACGCGTGTACGTCGCAAGCGACAACGCGGATGGTACGTTGAGAATCAACGTATCGGCGATGGGTCTCGGATCCTGCGAAACAGAACTCAGCGTCCGCCGGCAGATCGAGCGATTTGAGGAACTTTGATACCGCGATGAGCGAGCAGCGAAACACGCAGATACTCAAGGAGCGGCATGGCCGCTTACTCGTCATGCGTACGGCCGACCACGGCGCGGACCGGCTTCTTGCAGTTGCCGAGCAGTGCTTCCGTGCCCACCCGGTCCCCCGCGACTGCTTGTCATGTCCCGATGAAACGGGGGTCTGGCTGATACACGGCGGCAGAAGGTCCGACGTACTCGGCGTGCGACTGGTGAACGGAAGAACATACTGCGCCAAACTTATTCACGACAGACGCAGGCGTGCCAGGGCCCGCACTGTCATCGGCTTGAACAAAGGGCGGCTTTCGTTCCGGAACGGTGTGGAAGTCAACGCGCGGGGAGTCAATGCTCCGGAGATCATGGGCTACGTCGAACAGCGGCCGACCGGACTCTCCGTCGTGATCAT
Organism: Verrucomicrobiota bacterium; assembly: GCA_018814445.1. Taxonomy (GTDB): domain Bacteria; phylum Verrucomicrobiota; class Kiritimatiellia; order JAHIZV01; family JAHIZV01; genus JAHIZV01. The sequence goes on from JAHIZV010000196.1 coordinate 6,658, forward strand.
GGCGTATGTCGAGCATCAGATGCTGCAGGACTATCTCGCACGCATACGTTCCGCCGCCCCCGAACAGATATCCGCCCTCGAACGCGAAGCCGGCTCATTCACCGGGGTGATGCACAAGAACGGAGTGGCCCACAAAGACTTCTCCGCCCGCAACATCCTCGTATCGGGCGACGGTGACTCCATCGATCTCATGATCGTCGATTTTGAAGACCTGATGTTCTTCAAAGGGCAAACCCCTTCCGCGCGCCGGTGGGACAACCTGCGCAGTCTTCACCGCGATACTCCGGGTATTCCTACGCGCGAACGCCTGCGTTTCCTCCGCCACTATATAGACGAACTGGGACTCAAGGCCACGCCGCAGGATCTGGCGCGCAGGCTGACGGCATCCTGGGTTTCCGGGTCGCGAGAGGGCTCGTCCGACAAGTTCTCCATGCTCTATCTTGGACGAACCCGCCTGCATCGGTCGCGGGCCAACCTGATTCAGTCTCTGCAGACTATCGCCGCCATTCAGCGGCACGGGGTTGATGTCCATGTCTACATGCCTCCGTGGCCGCGATCTCTCGATGTGAGAAAACGCGTTCGAGAACTGGGCGTGACGTCAGACGTGAACATTCGCTCTTCCTATCTCCTTCACCCCCGCTTCAAATTCACACCGTTCGTTCGACATCACAAAAGACTTCTGACCGCGGCAAATGTGATATATACGCGCGTCCCGGAGTTGAGCGTCGCCCTGGCGGATGCCGGTTACGTCAACCATCTTGAGGTCCATGACACTCAACAGCTCATAGACCGCGGTCTGCTGGACCGCGTGATCAAGCATCATCAGGACGGCACCATCGAATGGCTCTTCCCTATAAGCGGAGCCGCCGCCCAGACATTAATCCGGGCCGGCGCCCAGCCCGGGCGCGTGAGTGTCGCGCCTTCAGGCGTGGATCTCGAAGCCTACTGCGATGTGCCGCCATTCAACCCCGAGCATCTCGCCAAACCCCGCCTCGTCTACATGGGCAGGCTCAACAACGCCGGCGGACTTCAGGTCTTTCGCCATATTGCCGAGAAGAACATCTGCGACATCACGCTGATCGGCGACCAGTACGATGAAGTGGCCGATCATCCGGCCATGCAGGTCCGCCCGTTCATAGCGCCGCGTGATGTGCCCTCCTGGTACGCGCGCACAGACATTGTCCTGCTTCCGTATCAGCCCTTCCTCGATACCGTGAATTCCATGAGTCCTGTTAAGCTCTTCGAGGCCATGGCCGCAGGACGACCTATCATCGCCAGCGATCTCGGTCCGCTGCGCGAAGTCATCGAACATGAACAGAACGGATTGCTGGTCAAGGCAGACAACTTCGATGCCTGGACTGAAGCCATTGAGAAACTGCAGAAGAATCCAGATCTCGCCATCAGCATCGCCGGGCGCGCGCGCGGCGATGCGGAAAAGTACAGTTGGGATCAGCGGGCCCTGGGGATACTCAGATGTCTAGGATTTCCTGCGCACGGCGGGTCTTCTCGTTGACGATCTGTTCGTAGATTCCAAGCATCGTCCGGTAACTCCGCTCGGGAGTGTAGGGAGCGATCATTGCGGGATGATGCGCGCGTGCCGCTTCCCTGTATCCATCGGAAAAGACCTTGCTTACGGCATCTGCCAGCTCCTGCCGTGAACAGGGCATTTCAACAAGTGTCGAGCCCGTCCCCTCCTCCATCAGCTCCGACGCGCCGTTATTGCGAGACGTCATGACCGGCAGGCCATGAGCCATCGCTTCGAGGCATACGGTTGCGCATGAGTCGTAGTATGTCGGATGCAGAAGCGCGTCGGCGACAGCGTAGAGACTGTTCATTTTCTCGACAGGCCCCACGAATCGGACGGAGCCGGCAACTCCGGTTTTTCTGGCGAGGCGAATGTAGGAGCCCGCATGCCCTCGCCCCGCGACGACCACGACCAACTCTCTATCCAACTTCTTCTGTACCAGCGGCAGGCATCGGATCAGATCGTGAAGACCCTTCAGCCTGAAGTTATGCGAGACAAAGAGACCGATCAGCGCGTCAGGGGGTAGATCGAGTGCGGCACGACGATTGCTTCGATGCTCACCGGTGTCTGCCGCGTCGCCCGCTGTCGCGTCCAGCCCCAGCCTCACAACGTGAACGCGTCCCCTGCATGAGGGAAAATACGTTTCCATATCACGGGCAATCCTTTCCGAGACACAGGCGAACCGGCGCGCGGGGTCCCCGAACTGGAGAACTTCATTGTGCCGCAGAGCCGCATACTTCGGAAACACTTTGTACGAGAAACGCTTGAGAGAGCGCGCGAAAGAGGACGGAGCGCTCAGAGCGTTGAAATATTCAAAAGCCCGGTGGACACCCCCGTGAAGCATCAGAAGGTCGCCGGGATGAACATGATTGAATCCATTGACGATATCGTAACCGCGACCGGAGACGGCATCTGAAAAAGCGGCGGAGAAGCGCTCCTGGCGCGAGCGCCCCCTTGCCTTCTTCACATCCAGCAGATGAATGTTGATTTTCTCAGATGCGTTTCCGGGAGCGCTGCATGTGAAAACATCGAGTTCGTGCCCGTTGTCCGCCAGCCAGTGACTCAGTTCCCAGCCGTACTTTTCAGCCCCGCCCCGCCGCGGATCCAGATGCTCGATGCCTAAAGCTATCTTCATGACGAGTCTGACTCAGATGCCTCGTTCGCAAGCTTCTTCTTGAGCTCCAGCTCCCAAAGCTTGGCATACTTCATCCTGACACCGAAAGCACTCGTGACTGCGATCAGAAAACCTATGCGTCCGTCAATGAAGCCGCCCTTCAGAAAGAACGCCTTGAAGAAGCGCCAGGGCGGACGAAACAGAAAGTCGTACCAGCGGAAGCGGTACCCCTCGCGGAACTTCGCCTCCGCGGCAATAGCGGAGAAACGGTTCATCGTCTCGACATGGTCGTGAATATCATCGTAGGTGTAGTGCCAGAGCGGGCTCTTCAGCGTCTTGACTGCGCCCTTCACGACCACCTGGTCATGAGGCTCTTCACCTTCGCTCCAGCCGGCTGACTTCCTGAACAGCCGCAGTTTTAGATCCGGGTACCATTCACCGTGCCTGATCCACCTGCCGAGATAGAAGACCATCCGCGGGAACTGGTAGCCGTCACAGTCCTGAACGTACATCGTAAATTCCCGCTCGATCTCATCGCGAAGTTCAGGGGAAACCACTTCATCGGCGTCCACGTGGAAGACCCACTCGTGCGTGGCCATCTCACGTATCAGATTGCGCTGACCGATGTAGCCCAGCCATTCATGCTGATAGACGCGATCGGTGAATTCTCTGCAGACCTCCACTGTGTGGTCCTGGCTGAAACTGTCGACAACGACGATTTCATCGCACCACGTCAGACTTTCCAGGCAACGCCGGATTTTCGCTTCCTCGTTGCCCGTGATCACACATGCCGAGATCTTCTCGCGGCGGTTTATTCTGTCTGCTTCACTCATTCCGAAGAAACTCCATGCAGGCTGTAACAACTTCTTCCGGCCTGACCGAGGCCAGCGCCAAACGCGCATCTTTGCTGTCACGGCCGATATCCCGCGATTTGCTGTTACTGTATTGCAGTATTCTGCACCTATCCGTCAATGGTCCTGTCTTCGCAGGATCCGTTGTGCCGAAGACGGCGACCACAGGTGTCCCGACTGCCGCGGCAATATGCATCCCGCCGCTGTCGTTGCAGACCACAAGACTGCAGAGACTCAGTAGACCGGCCCATTCCCGCAGGTTAGTCCGTCCGGCGACGCTCACCGCGCGCGCTCCTATCTCTGCCGCTATCCTGTCGCAGGCCTCACGTTCCGCGGGAGATCCACATACGAGAACAGTGCAATCCGGCAACGCCGCCAGCCGTCTGCCGGCCTCGATGAAATGCTCTTCCGGCCACTGCTTCGACGGCCCGCGCGCGGCTCCGGGGAGAAGGGCCACGCACCGGCCCGCGGTTTCCGGCACTTTCGCTTTCACTGTCGCGAGAAGTTCGTCAGGCAGACTCAGTTCAGGCGGTTCACAGGAAGCGGATGCGGCGGCCGGAAAAAGCAGATCGTAATACTCGTACGCCTGGTGCTCTCGTCCTTCACCGCCTCTTGGCGCGACAATATCTGTGAGCATCCAATCCCTCGAATGCCCCGGCATGCCGACACGAACCGGGATACGGGCCAGTAAAGGGATAAGGGACGATCTGAACGAATGCGGAAGCACATAAGCCGTATTGAACGCCTTCTCCCTGACCGACCGGACGGTCCGGAACATTCCGCCCGTGCAGGATTCCAGGCTGAGGATTTCGTCCGGCGCCGCGTGAAGTTCCCAGAGACCGCGCAGGCCGGGCTTTACCAGCAGGGCGAGATGATCCTCCGGATGCCGGCGGCGGAACTCCTGAATCGCGGGCATCGACATGATGGTGTCGCCGATCCAGTTTACGCCGCAAATCAGAACTCGTTGGGCAGACACGCTAAGCACTCCTCGAAAACACCGAGCTTAAGACATGCGGGTCAATGAAAGCAAATACGCGATATCCAGTCATTGAAGGCTTCCGCGCCGCTGAGCATCTCGATCTCAACTCGCAGGAAGAAGATCGGGAGGTCGCGGCGCTCAATGAAGGGAAAGCGAACGGCATCCTTTTCGGTCGTGATGAGCATGTCGACGTCCTTCTGAATCCCGCGGTTGATCACATCGATCACTTCCTGCTGGGAGTATCTGTGATGATCGGCATACCGCTTGTGATAGAGCACATGCGCCCCAAGCCTGGCCAGCGTATCTTCAAAGCCCTTCGGTACTGCAATCCCTGACACGGCGGCAACCTTCGCATCCTTCAGAGCATCAAGAGGTCTCCGCTCGCCTGTAAATACGTTCTGAAGATATCGCGGACAGTGGCGACACTCGGAGATCTCCGCGTGCGGGTTGAGCTGGCGCAGTCTCGCTTTCAATTCAACCGCTCCATCCCCGTTCGACTTCGTGATGAAGATGAATCCCGCCCGCTTGATGTTCTTGATCCGCTCGCGGAGAATTCCCCTCGGCAGAACGTGCGTGTTTCCGAACGGATTTGTGCGGTCCACCAGGACGATATCAAGCTGATGTTTGAGTGAGAGATACTGAAACCCATCGTCAAGTATCAGCGTGTCGCAGCCCAGATTCTTGATTGCATGCTGGCCTCCCTTGACCCTGTTCTTGTCGACGATGACCGCGACGTCCGGAAGATTCGATGCCAGCATGAACGGTTCGTCACCGCTCTTCACGGACTCCACAAGCAGACGTTTTCCATCCGACACCATCAGCGGGGGCTGGCTGTTTCCCCGCATCGTGACAAAGTTCTTCAGACGCTCACTGAAAGGGGGCTGCTTGCGTTTATAGCCGCGGCTCAGAATGGCGACCTTCCGGCCCTGCTGCTGAAGCGAACGCGCCAGCACTTCAACTATCGGGGTCTTTCCCGTTCCTCCGACCGTCAGGTTGCCGACGCTCAGAACCTGGCAACCCAGGGTGTGATGCCGCAGGAGACCCCGCGCGTAGAGCCACAGACGCAGTTGAACCACAAAGGCATATATTCGCGACAGCGACCTGAGCAGGATCTTGACCAACGCCGCGGTTTTTCCGTGACGCCGGTCTTCAATCACGCTGAGTAAATAGGCCTCAAGTTTTTCTAGCCGATTATGAGCCACTTAGAGATCTTCTCCCCGTTCAGAAACGCATGATGATGCCATCGTCCCGTGAAAACAGTCAACACGTGGTTGAAGAGAGGTGAGAGGACGGAAGTGTACGCGTTTAGTAGTCTGAACTCAAAAAAACTGGTCACCTCCGCGTGGCGGCCCCTATTCTTGATCCCCTGGACGAGAAGAATGACCATGGAGATACGGATTGATACAAGTGTGAGTGTGCGCTTCAAGCCGGAGGATTGGCTCAAGCCGATTCCTATCGCGGACTGTTTCGACAAGCCGCGGCCGATCGAGATTGACCTGGGTTGCGGAAAAGGACGCTTTATCCTGGCTCGCGCCCACGCCCACCCCGAGACTAACTTCCTGGGAATCGACCGCATGTTGAGGCGAGTCCGAAGGGTCGACCGCAAAGCCGTCCGCCGCGGACTCTCAAACATCCGGCTTCTGAGGGTCGACGGATACTACGCCGTGTCCTTTCTGATCCCCCCTCAGAGCGTTTCGACCTACTACATCTTCTTTCCCGATCCATGGCCCAAGAAGAAGCATCACGATCACAGGATATTCAACAGGGAGTTCATGGACGCGATGCACGGGACAATGACGGCTGACGGGGTGTTTCACTTCGCGACCGATCACCTGCCCTACTTCGAAGAGGTCCTGAAGATTGTCGGCCGGGACGTACGCTTTGAGAAGACTGAGACCTTCGAGCCCTGCGCGGAAGAGAAGACGGATTTCGAGCTGATGTTTATCGACGAGAAACCAATTGCCCGTGCGTCATTCAGGAAAGTGTCCTAGCCCGCAGAATGTGGACGGTTGCTGGGCCGCGTCACCCGGCATGCATGGGAATCGCCTTCTTTATCCGCCAGTTGTTCATCACTGGCCAACTCGTGAACAAGCTCGCCCTTCAGATAGACTGAGACCCTTACTCCAAGGAATGCGGACGCGTCCTGCTCGTCCGCCGCCAGGCAGGATACCGTGAGGGCGCGCTCATCTCCGGCTGTTATCGAGCCCTTCAGCCTGACGCTGTTCTCGGGCACGATCAGATTAGAGGAAACGATGCCGCCGCTTTCGTCCCGGTCGAAACATGCAATCCGAATTTCAACATCTTTGCCGAAGATCCGCCTTTTCGCGCGCGAAACCAGGCTTATTGACACAAGGACCACATCGTCGCCCGGGCGTTCCACGTTCACCCCGGATATCTCCAACTGCGGCCTCTCCCCCTTTTCCACTTTTGGTTTCACGGGCTCGACTGGCGGAGCTTCCACCGGAGACTGCACCTTTTCGACAGGCTTCTGTGGGACGGACCGCTCCACGGCTGGCTCCGCAGGCACGGGAAGTTCCGGTTCTACAACCGTTTCTTCCCGGATCTCGGGTGCTGTATGTTCGGGTTCCGGCGCCTCGATCTCCACCGGCGGAGCTTCGGCTATGTCCGTGCCTTCGATGACCTTCCTGCGCCAGGACGAAGTGCCCACGAGCATGATGATTTGCCCGATGACCAGCATCCCCACCGTGACAAAAGCCACCGCCTGAGTCCGGCTCAGCCGCCGTTGGCGGACACCAGTCTGGGCCTGAATGCGCTGGTAAAGCAGGCGTATCTGTCCGACCTGGATTTCATTGCCGTGGTCAAGAACCTTCTCCTGGACGGCGTCTCCATCGACCAGTGTTTCATGGTCGAGCGACAGGTTTCTCAAGACCACATTCCCCGCGGTTTCCGTCAGTTCAGCATGCTCATCAGCAATGGCCGGCGCCTTTTCCAGTTTCACCCGGCATGACTCGGACGACCCGATGACAGCGGGGTTATGCTGAACAACAACGCGCTTCCCTTTGTCTGGACCCGTTAGATGGACAATGCGGTACATATGAGAACTCGCAAGAGTACGAGCCGACATTCTCACCTATTGCCCCCCCGCCTGCAATCACGAAGAAGACCCGACATCGCCCATGGTTGATGGTTCGATGTTTGATGTTCGATGTTTGATGTTCGATCTTGCCCGTCCCGGCCATTGTTAGCTTGACCCTGCGGGGGCTCTCTTGCACGATTCGCGCGCTATGAACTCGACAAACAATACAGTCTCGCTTGAAACGCTGACTTCTCTGTGCAAACGGCGCGGATTCGTCTTCCAAAGCTCCGAAATCTACGGCGGAATCAACGGTTTCTGGGACTACGGTCCCCTTGGCATCCAGCTCAAGAACAACATTCGCGACGAGTGGTGGAAGGCGATGGTCGAATGCCCGCCTCTGGGTCCTGACGGGGATCCTCTGCAGATTGTGGGGCTGGATTCCTCCATTATTCAGAACCCGCAAACCTGGGTCGCATCCGGCCATGTCGGCGGATTCAGTGATCCGATGGTCGACTGCAAAGCCACTAAAAACCGCTACCGTGCCGATCAGTGCTGGGTCGTCGCTTTCGAATCGAGTGAGGCCGGAGAAGAAGGACATCATCTCCGCCTAGAGGTGGCGGTTGAAGCCGATGCAAAAGAAGTCGCCATCGAAACGGCGAGAGAGAAGCTCTCGAAGAAAGAGAAGAAGTCTCTCGGCGATAATCCTGCTGCAGTCGCGTACACACAGATGGATCTGCCCGATGGCTGGCCCCGGCTTTCCCCCGCCACGCAGGAGAACACGCTCACCGAACCCCGTGAGTTCAATCTCATGTTCGAGACCTACGTCGGCGCAATAAAGAACGACGAGTCAAAGGCCTACCTTCGTCCAGAAACGGCGCAGGGCATCTTCCTTAACTACAAGAACGTTGTGGATACGTCGCGCGTGAAAGTTCCGTTCGGGATAGCCCAGATAGGAAAGGCATTCCGGAACGAGGTGACCCCCAGGAACTTTATCTTTCGCTCCCGCGAGTTCGAGCAGATGGAGATGGAGTGGTTCTGCCATCCGGACGAATCGCAGAAGTGGTTCAATTTCTGGAAAGAAGAGCGCATGAAGTGGTGGGAGTCGCTCGGGATCGAACCCGAGAATCTGCGCTTCCGCGACCACGATGCCGATGAACTGGCGCACTACTCGAATGCCTGCGTGGACGTGGAATACCGTTATCCCTTCACGGCGCCGGATTTCGGCGAACTGGAGGGCATCGCCCACCGCGGCTGTTTCGATCTGACTCAGCACCAGGAAGCTTCGAGACAGAAACTCGAGTACCTTGAAGCGGAAACGGGCAACCGCTACCTGCCGAATGTCATCGAACCTGCGTCGGGTCTGACCCGGGCGGTTCTCGTCATCCTCTGCGAAGCATATCGGGAAGAGTGGGTGCCGAAGGACGGCGTCGAAGGCGGACCCATCGCGGCAGAGCCCGGACAGCCAACACCGGAAGGTTATGAGTCCCGCGTGGTCATGAAGTTCCTTCCTAAACTGGCGCCCGTGAAAGTAGCCGTATTTCCCCTGCTCAAGAACCGCCCCGAGCTCGTCGTCAAGGCGCGGGAAATCTACTACATGCTGCGTCCGAAATGGACCACCTTCTACGATCAGGCAGGCGCGATCGGCAGACGCTACCGCCGGCAGGATGAAGTGGGTACGCCCTACTGCGTGACAGTCGATTTCGATTCACTTCAAGACGATACCGTGACCATCCGCGACCGGGACACGATGGAGCAGGTGCGGGTTCCGATCAATGAACTGGAAACGGTCCTGGCGGAAAGACTGGGATAATCCGGCGGGGACGGGCCTCGGCTTCAAACAGCTCTGTTGTCGGCATCCAGAACAATCTTCTTCGGCTTGAAATCCGCAACGTCCTTCTCATCCACATTGGCGAACGCGAGGACGATGATGCGGTCCCCGATCTGACCCAGACGAGCCGCCGCACCATTCAGAAGAATCGTACCCGAACCGCGTTCCGATGCGATTGCATAGGTGATAAGCCGGGATCCGTTGTTAATGTTGAAAACATGAATCTGCTCGCCCGGAGCCAGATCCACCATGTCCATTAAGTCCTGATCGATGCCCAGACTACCCTCGTAGTCCAGATCCGCCTGCGTGACTCTTGCCCTGTGAATCTTGGATTTGAGGAGAATACGCTGCATATGTTTGCTACTTCCTTTTCTTACCTTGAATCAGTTTGTCCAAAAGCCGGCGAAACGTCAACCATCCGGAATCCGGTCTCGGACATCCTACCTCTTCCAGGCCTGACAACCCGACGCCACCTCAACGCCCTCAAGCGACACGCCCCGAAACCCGAACACCGAAACCTCCAGCGGCGATTCTTCGCCGCTGCTCCGCCATGCACACAATTGACAGCCTCAAGCGTATAATCTACGCTCGGATCCGCTGGTGATTCTAAGCACGAATGGGGCAAGACCATGTCAACGACCGACATATCAAAACTCAGGGATGAGCGGGACGCACTGCTTGCCTGCGTCCATCCGCCGCTTACAGAAACGGGAAAGCCGCCCCCCGCATCCCTTCGACACCTCGACAATGCGTTCGCGGAGCGTCTTCTCTCTACGTCAGATGCGCGGGACTACTGCCCGAAGGCCAACCTCTGCGTCCGGGAAGTCGTTTCGAAAAGCGAAAAAGGGGAACGGGCTCTTCTGGAAGCGGAAATCGAGCTTCTCACGAAAGTGCACACTCGCCAGAGCGATGCCGTTCAGGAGGGCCCCTTCGGGTTTGCCGAAGCCGCCTTCCCCGTACGCCTGCGCGGGCATCTGGTCTACTGCCTTCTCACGGGACAACTCAGAACCCGCGCTTTCAAGGACGACGAACTGGAGCAGATATCGCAGGAAACCGGTCTCTCAAAGAAGATTGTCTCAGAGACATGCGGGAAAGTCCCCGTCTTCGACAAAACCCAGTTTGATCAGATCCTGGATATTTACGGAAAACTCCGCAACAGCCTGGAATTGACACTGACCTACAACGTCTGGGCAAGAGAGCTGTCCGGTCAGCTTGTCGATGCGGAGAGGAAGATATCCCTCGGAACCCTTTCCAGCGGCGTCGCGCACCATTTTAACAACCTCCTCTCCGTCATTCTCGGCTATTCGTCATTTGTTCTGAACCGTGAGAAGATCAGCAAAGAGGCCGGCAACGCCCTTCATCAGATAACCGAGGCGGCGCAAAGGGGAAGGCGCCTCACGGAAGAGATTCTCGCTTTTGCCGGAAGCTCGGTCGAAGAGGAAACGATCTGCCATCTGCATGAGACGCTCGGCAGTGTTTTGTCCCTCCTCCAGACGCAGATGTCCTCAAACGTCCGCATCTCAAATCAACTCACCGCAACGAACGATGCCGTGATGGCGCCACAGAGCGATGTCCACCAGATCATTTTCAATCTGCTGACGAATGCCGTCGATGGCTTGCCTGAAGGCGGTGAACTGACGCTGTCCACGGTCAACGTGGACCTCGGAAACGATCCGGATCAAACCTACATCCGGCTGGAAGTGACGGATTCCGGCGAAGCTCACAACCTCCCGCGGAAAAAGAGTCCGCCGGAGCAGAGCATCATGGAGCTCGCCGAAGAAGGACCGGAGTCGCTGAAACTCTCCAGCGTCTACGGTATCGTCGGTCGACTCGATGGCACGGTCATGGTCTCCTCCGCACCGGAATCCGGAAACAGGGTCGAAGTGCTTCTGCCGACGGTTCCGACCACCCCCGGAAAGGCGGCGAAGGCCCCTTCGCGAAGGCGTCTTGCACACACGCGGATATGGCTGGTCGATGACAATCCCACGTTCCGCGAAATGTGCGTGCAGGTTCTCACCGACGAAGGTCACGAGGTCGCGGAAATGATCAGCGGTTCGGAAATGCAGAAGAAATGGGAATCGTCTGAAAAGAAGCCCGACCTTCTCATCATCGATTTCAGCATGCCGGAGTACAACGGTCTCGAGCTTTGTCTGTGGCTCAAGAAGCACGGATCAAAAACACCCGTCGTACTCGTCAGCGGATTCTCACAGAATCAGCCGGACATCCATGAGGCTCTCAACATGAGGAAGACCTACTTCCTTCAGAAGCCGTTCTCCGTTCCCGAGTTGATGGACATCGTGACCGTCGCACTCGGAGAGACACTGATTGGGGAGTAGAACTGATTTTCGAGTTTCGAATACCGGACTCAGCTACAGAAGCTCCCAACCAAGAACCAGGAACCGACAACGAAGAACAACTTCCTCGAAACTACGTTTCGAGGAAGTAATTAAACGTCCCCGCCTGCTCGGAATCGATGATCTCGTGAATCTCTTCTGAAGATTCTGCGTTGAAGATGGCGTCCCTGATATCCTCGTGCCGCATCATCTTTGTGATCCCGGCTATGACCTGGAGATGTTTGTCCGCCTGGTCCTCGGGGGTTGCAATCATGACAACAAGCCTGACCGGTTTTCCGTCCGGCGCGTCAAAATCCAGGGGCGGATTGAGCAGGGCCATAATACCGAATATTTCGTTGCCTTCTTTGATCTTCGCATGCGGAACGGCTGTCCCCTCCCCGATCGCCGTCGACATGCTTTCCTCCCGCTCTTTCACTGCCTGATACAGAACCTCGGCACTGGTCTCGATAGGATGGCGCTGGATCATGAAGTAGCTCAACTGCTCCAGCGCATCCCATTTGCTCTTCGCGTGAAGGCTGGGGATTATGAACTCTTCCTGCAGAAACTCGATCAGACGCGTCCTGTCCCTGCCCGTCTCGCCGACACGATCAAGGACGCGGCCGATGATCGGGGCCGAGGCAAGTTCCGCAACAACGACGGCCGTAATGACTGTCGCCGTGAATATCTCTACGAAGTTACTGAATACCGGGTCCTGCTGAAGGACAATCACCAGGGCGATGGCGATCGCGCCCTGCGCAAGAAGCATGGGGCCGATCGATTTCCAGATCCGTTTCGTGGTGCCGGACAGGTAGCCACCCGCCGCGCCGCCCGCCAGCTTGCCCGCGGCCCGCGCGACGAAGAAGACCAGGGCGCCCAACCAGATACTGCCGATCATCTGGACGTCAAAATGTGAACCGGCGAGGACAAAGAAGCATGTGAAGATCGCCTGCTCCAACTGATCGAACAGGCTGAGAAGCTCTTCCTTGAAGGAAGACTTGTTCGCCAGCACCAACCCCACCATCATATTTGCCATGATAGGAGATGGATGTACTCCGTCGGCGCTGAAATGGTGCGTGATATACTCGCACAAGCCGCTCACGAGGCACATCGCGACCAGGAAACCGGTAAACAGGTTTGCCTGGAGCAGATTCCGCACGCGCCGGCTCAGGTGTTCCACCTCACCGAATTTCACAGCCATGCTGCGACAGTAGAAGTCCAGACCCAATCCCGTAAGCGCACCGATTCCCAGTGCAATGATGAGTCCGAAAACCGCGGACAATAGTGTGTCTCCAAATCGCTGTCCCGTGATCAGCATGCCAGTGGAAATCGAGCGAAACAGCTCGAAGACCGCTATCGTAATCAGGTTGTTGATTGCAATTACCGCGATCGTCGTTTTGACAAGCAGTCCTTTCGCGACCCTTTCCTTGATGATGTGAATCGTTGAGACGGGAGACGTGGACGTGCCTATCGAGGCGAGTACAAGGTGCAGTGGAAGAGCGGTTTTTGCCGCCAATCCCAGCGGATTCCAGAGATGCAGGGCGACAAATACCAGGATGAATGTTGCGGTGGTCTGAACGGCCGAAATGAGCAGGATTCTCGATACCGCGTTGCGCAGGCGCCTGAACTCAAGATGCCCCCCGATCGTCACGGCCACCAGGCTGAGAGCAAACGTCGCGATTGGTTGAAACGAGCCCTGTTGCTCGCGCGAAAGAAGGCTGAAGACCGTCTGTCCAAGAAAGATCCCGACCACGATCTGGCCGCACAATGCCGGTAGCCGGACTTTCCGCGCCAACCATCCCCCGGCCGAGCCGAGAATAATGATCAAAGCAAGTATCAATAGATTTGAAACGCCACTTAACATTAACATAGGTATTGACCGCCTCTTGCGCTGTGTAAGTCTACTCCATCAAAGCCGTCGCGTCCATTGCGCATCTCAGAAAGGCCAGTCGATCAAAGACGGACGAAGCGAAGCGACCCCAGCATGTCTCCGGCACTCACACAGCCACCTTTTTTCGAGGTGAACCCGTTGACAGAGTACGGGCTCCCTCCTATAGTCTGCACTCTCCCTTTGCGGGCTTGCCTCGGCGAAGCTCAACGGGCAAAGACGGGCGATTAGCTCAGTTGGTTAGAGCGCTTGCTTGACATGCAAGAGGTCACAGATTCGAGTTCTGTATCGCCCACCACCCTTCGCTCGGACCGTCAGCGGAAAGCTATGGATTATTCGTGCCTGACCAGAATGCCGCTGACTTAAGGTCACGAAGGTCACGACATGCCTTACATGTCACGGCGTAATCCCGCTCAGCGCATTCGCGTCAACCTAAGCATAGTATCTCCTGGATGTGATTGTGTCGATCCGGCCGTTTTTCGTAACAGCAGTGTCTGAGCAAGAGGTTCTCAAGC
>JAHIZV010000197.1 GCA_018814445.1 Verrucomicrobiota bacterium
CTCGCTGATCTCCTCGGCCTTACCCCTGCCTATGAAATACCCCGGATGAGGAACGCTCTGTTTGCAGACAGTCCGGCCAAACACTTCCGCTCCCGCCGTTTTGGTCAGATGCGCCAGTTCATCGAGCGAATCCTGCACTTCCCACTCCTGCATGGAGCGGGGCAATACGCCGACCAGGAACACCCGGTCTATCTGCTGTTCAGCATTGAACTCTTGACGGTCCATGCTCCTCCCAAACCTTCTCAACCCGTACGGCTATATCTTCCGCAGTCATGTCCGCGGTTACATCGATCCACTCGACATTTGCCTGGTTCCGGAACCAGGTCATTTGCCTCTTCGCCAGTTTCCTTGTCCTAATGGTTGTGAGTTCAACGGCCTGTACTGCCGACAATTTCCCTCGTATCACATCGATCGCCTCTTTGTATCCTATAGCCTGGGCCGCAGTTCGCGAGAGTTCCCCATGTGTTTCAAGCAACGATCTCACTTCGTCGATCAAACCCCTTTCATACATACGGTCTACCCTGTGCACAATCCGCGCGTTCAGCTCGGTTCTATCCATTCGCAAGCCGGCCAGGACGCCAGACGGTACGTCTCTCCACGACGAATCGAGAGAGACTCCCGAACGGGCGAGTTCCAGGGCTCTCATCAGGCGCCGGGGATTCTTCACATCGGAGAGACGGGCCAGCCGGGCCGCGTCAGCTTCGCGCAAGGCTTCCTTCAGCCCCTCCACGCCCGCCGCCTCGTAGATGCCCTCAACTTCCTTGCGAACCGCCGGATCGACCGTTTCCGCGCCGAGTCCTTCAAGCAGACACTTGACATACAGGCCGGTTCCGCCAACGACGATGATTCTCCGCTTTCCCGCCGTCTCGCTCAGCACAGGACCAACCGCCTCAAGATAGCCGCCTGCACTGAACTCCTCGGAAGAATCCGCCAGGTTCACGCCATGATACCTGTATGCCTGGAGTTCTGACTGCGAGGGCTTGTCCGTTCCGATGTCCATACCCCCGTAGACGAGCATGGCATCGGCCGAAACGATGTCGGTTGCGGGGTTCTTCCGAGCGATTGCGTGCGCCGTTGCGGATTTACCCACGGCTGTGGGCCCGACGAGGAAGAAGGCGACGGGCGCTTGTCGACGTGAGCCCTGATCAATCTTCGACATCAGTCTGCCGCTCTTTCCGTTCTGCATCTGAAGAGTCCGAAGAACGTCTATCGGCCAGCGGATGCGTTGAAATCCAGAGAGAGGACAGGATGTAGATACCGACCCCGACGCATATAGCGGCGTCCGCCACATTGAACGCCGGCCAGTGATGATTGCCGACATAGAAATCGAGAAAATCCGTCACCCATCCCTGCCTCATTCGATCAAGGAGATTTCCGACGATGCCGCCGACCATCAGACCGAGAGCGATCCTATGCTCAAGTGTGTCACTCAGGAAGGATCTGCGGAATATCACCATCACGATAAGAATGACAAGGGAGATGACCGTGAGGGAGGTGTTCTGTCCTCCGAGGATTCCCCACGCCGCGCCCGTGTTTCTGAGGTACGTCAGATCAAAGCAGCCCTCGATCACCGGGCGGGATTCACCGAGAGCGAAGGACAGGCGCACGATCTGCTTTGTAAGCTGGTCCAGAACCGTGATCAGTAAAGCTATGACTAATGCAACCATGATGGGGCTCACCCAGGGGGTCATTGCACATGGCCGCCTGACCCGGCGAGCGTCAGCTTCTAGTAATGGTCTGCCCGAACGGCCGGTACCGCGTGCGGTTTCTCTCGACTTCCGTCTGGGCCTTGACCGAATTCCGCGCATAGGGAAGGACCTTGAGGCGCTCTTTCTCAATCGGCTCACCGGAAATCTCGCAGATGCCGTAGGTGCCCGTATCGATCCTGCGAATTGCCTCGTCGATTTCGTAGAGAACATCCTGCTCGCTGCTGACCAGATTTAACGCGAACTCACGGTCGAAATTGTCGGTGCCCTGATCCGCCATGTGCAGACTGTAGCTCGAAAGATCCCCTGAGGACTCCTTCTGCGATCTGTTCAGATTGTCGCCGGCAAGGAATGAAATCTCATCCACAACACGATCTTTCAGTTCGAGCAGCAGTTTATGGAATTGTCGCAGTTCGGCCGCGGTCAGATGTTTCCCCTTGCGCACCTTCTTGGCCGGAGCCGCCTTTTTCGCGGGAGCCTTCTTCGCCGGGGTCTTTTTCTTAGCTGGCGCCTTCTTTGCGGGGGCTTTCTTCTTGGCCGCTGCTTTCTTCGCAGGGGCCTTTTTCTTTGCCGGCGCCTTCTTGCGCGTCGAGGTCTTGGCGGCGCTCTTTGATGTCTTTGTCACGACTTTCTTTTTTGCCGTGGGTTTGGAGGCCTTCTTTGCGTTTTTTTTAGCAGTCTTTTTTGCCATCTGTGTACCTCTACGCGGTCATTTCTGCATATGGTCCGAGAATACTTCCCCGGAAAAGGTGCGGGTAGATATCACATCAAACACGCCGTGTCAATGGATGCAGTGAAGCAACTATGGCTTACTCCCCCGCCCCGCCAGTTCATGCCCCGCGCATCCGAATGCGTAAACTATTTATGGACAAGGACTAAGACGGAATTACAGTAATCGAACACATCAGTCCGTTAAGATCCCAGTCGGTGCTGTTTTCCGGGGCTTCAGACTGAAGACTGCAGGCCGTCGCAAGTACTTCAGCCATGATATAGCTGGAATGCGTCTCTATAGCTTTGGCGACCAGATCCTCCGCGGAATAGAGCACTTCTATCCTCTGCGTCACATCGAAATCGGCCGTCTTCCGCATATTCTGAACCTTGTTCACGAACTCTCTGGCCAAACCTTCCAGAATAAGTTCATCGGTCAATTCTATCTCCAGTGCCACGACGACGGCCCCTTCCGATGTAACGGCCAGCCCCTCTTTGGGCGTCCGCTCGATGACGACGTCATCAGCCGTTATCGCGTGCTTAACACCATCGACCGTGATTGCAATGGAACGGTCGCTCAGTAGGCCCTCAAGCTCTTCGTTGCCCAGCCGGGCAATTTCGCCTGCGGCCTTCTTCACTCCTGCGCCCAGCTTCGGACCGAGCCTTTTGAAATTCGGTTTTGCGGAGAGATCCACCAGGTCCGTGTCCCGTGAACTGAACCAGACTTCTTTCACATTCAGTTCGTCGGTGATCAACGCCTTGAGCGCCCGCACCCGGTCCAGGTGTTCCCCGTTACGGCAGACGACGTGCAATCCCTTTAGGGTCTGGCGTACCTTCAGATTGTACTCGGTCCTGAGCAGGCGCCCCATGCTTACCACCGACATCACAGCGTCCATCTGCCGCTCGAGTTCGCGATCACGGCCAGACCCGTCGGTTGTCGGATAATCGCAGAGATGGACGGATTCCGGCATGTCCTCTGACCTGAGGTTCTGATAGATGGACTCGCTTATGAACGGTACAAACGGGGCGGCGATTCGCGATAGACGAAGGAGTACTGCGTACAGCGTTGCATACGCCTGCTGCTTGTCTTCATCATCGGAACTCTTCCAGAACCTCCTCCGGCTTCGCCGGATATACCAGTTCGTCAGATCCTCAATGAAATGCACAAACGGCCGTACGGCCAACTGAAGATCATAGACATCCAGCGCCGTTACCACTTCCTGATTCAGCCGATCCAGTGAGCTCAGAATCCACCGGTCCAGCAGATTCTCCGATGCCTGACCTCTGACCTCTGCTGTCTGACTTCTGTCTCCCGGACTCCACCCGTCGATGCGGGCGTATGTCACGAAAAATGCATACGCATTCCACCACGGAATCAGCAGATGCCGGAGAGAGTGTTTGACCCCATCCTCAGTGAAGCAGAGATCCTCGGCGCGGACAACCGGCGAGGAGATCATGTAAAGTCTCAATGCGTCCGCGCCGTACTCATCCATGATGTACGTCGGATCGGGATAGTTCTTCAGGCGCTTGCTCATCTTGCGTCCGTCTTCCGCCAGGATCATTCCGTTGACGATGACGTTCTTGAAGGCAGGTTTCCTGAAGAGCGCCGTGGAGAGAACCATCAGCGTATAGAACCACCCACGGGTCTGATCCAGACCCTCGGCGATGAACGATGCCGGAAAATGACTCTCAAAGTGCTCCTTGTTCTCGAAAGGATAGTGAGACTGCGCGTACGGCATCGAACCTGACTCAAACCAGCAGTCCAGCACTTCCGGCGTTCGGCGGTAGACCTTGCCATCTTTCTCGATCACAACTTTATCCACGTGATGCTTGTGCAGATCTGTAACACGCACGCCGGAAAGCTCTTCCAGCTCGTCAATCGAGCCAACGCAGATTGCGTCGGACCCGTCTTCGGCGACCCAGACAGGTATGCACGACCCCCAGAAACGATTGCGGCTGATATTCCAGTCTTTGGCATCGCGGAGCCAGTTTCCAAAGCGCTTCTCGCCCACGTAGGACGGCACCCAGTGGACCCCGTCATTGTTTTTCACAAGGTCTTCCCGCATATCCTCAACGCGCACATACCACGCATCGATCGCACGGTAGATCAGCGGGGTTTCCGTGCGCTCGCAGAATGGATAGCTGTGAACGATCGTGGACTGGTGGATCAGCTTGCCCTCGTTTTTCAGCCACTTGATCAGGGCCTTGTCTGCATCCTTGCAGAACACGCCTGCATGATCCGGCACCTGTTCCGTGAAGTTGCATTCCGCGTCGAGGGGGTCGACCAGGTCGATTCCCTCACGCGTGCAGACACGATAGTCATCTTCGCCATATGCCGGCGCCATATGCACGATGCCGGTCCCCTCCTCCGTCGTGACAAAATCGTCCATCAGGATACGGAAGGCATTGGGCTGGTCCTTGAAATATGAAAACAGAGGCTCGTACGTCCAACCTACGAGATCAGGCCCCTGCAGGATCTTCACCACTTCGTACTCTGCGGAGTCCTTGTAGTACGTATCGAGGCGGGCCTCGGCCATCACATACACATCGCCGGTACTCGTGTCGCGCACGGCGACATACTGAACGTGAGGACCGACACATAGAGCCAGGTTCCCCGGAAGCGTCCATGGCGTTGTCGTCCATGCCAGCGCGTAGGTCGGCCGGGTCCACTCCACGTCGCTCGTGATACGCATCCGAACCGTGATCGCGGGATCCTGCACGTCCTTGTAATTGTTCCCCGCTTCAAAGTTGGAAAGTGGTGTCGTGAGTTTCCAACTGTAGGGCATGATGCGGTAGGCCTTGTAGATCCTATCCTGTTCCCACAACTGCTTGAAGACCCACCAGATCGTTTCCATGAAGTCGAGATCCATGGTCTTGTAGTCGTTATCGAAATCGACCCAGCGACCCATGCGGGCAACCGTTTTGCGCCATTCCGCGACATATTGCTGAACCATCGACCTGCACTGCTCGTTGAAGACGTCCACGCCCTTCTCAACGATTGCTCCCGCCCCTGCAAGTCCGAGCGCTTCCTGCGCGAGGGCCTCAATCGGCAGCCCGTGACAATCCCATCCGAATCGCCGCTGAACGTAGTGCCCGCGCATCGTGTGATAGCGTGGGACGATGTCCTTGATCATGCCCGCGAGAAGATGCCCGTAGTGAGGAAGGCCCGTTGCAAACGGCGGCCCGTCATAGAAGACATATTCAGGATCATCGCGCCGCTGGTCGAGCGATTTCCTGAACGTGCCATGATCCTCCCAGAACTTGAGAATCCCCTCCTCAAGCTCCGGAAAACTTATCTTGTTAGAAACTGAATCAAGCATCTTCCTGCCCTTTTGTCTTCGAGAAGCGAGCAAGATTAGACCTGAGGGGCGGTTTGATCAAGAGGCAATGGAGTCCGCTCGGCCGGTTCACAAATAACGTTCCGCTCTGCACATATCGGATTCTTGAAGATCCTCGCTGAAACGGCCGATTGCCAAAAAGGCAGAATCCTCCATACTCCGCTATCAATGAAATCGAGCCGATTCATACTTCGCTATTGGTTGCCGGTCTTTCTCTGGGCTGCGGTCATCTTTGGACTAAGCTCATGGTCCGGCGAGAGCACTCCCGATATCAGTTTTCCGATGGCGGACAAGCTGACGCATTTCTTCCTCTTCGGAATGCTGGCGTGTCTACTTGGACGCGTTCTGTCGCGGACGTGGCCCAGGCGTCTGTTTCTGACGGTCCTCGTGACGATAGCCGCCGTTTCACTGTATGGGTTGACCGATGAATTCCACCAGTGCTTTACGCCTGAGCGATCGGCGGAAATGATGGACTGGGTTGCCGATACCGCGGGCTCATTGCTCGTAATACCGTTCATTCTGTGGTATAAAAAGGGCCTTACGAGCGACACTCATATTGAAGCAGGACGTATTCCAAATGGTTGACGCACAAGCAAGGATAGAGGAACTGCGGGAGCTGATCAGACAGCACAACCACCGCTACTATGTCGATGCCTCCCCGACGATCTCCGACCGCGAATACGACCTGTTGCTTCGCGAGCTTGAGGATCTGGAGAAGAAGCATCCGCAGCTCGTCACATCCGATTCCCCCACCCAACGCATCGGCGGCGAGCCGTTGAACGGGTTTGAAACGGTCGCTCATAACATTCCGATGCTCAGCCTCTCGAACACTTACAGTAAGGACGAGTTCAGGGAGTTTGATGGAAGGGTTCGAAAGCTCCTCGGTGACACGCCCTTCTCATATTTCCTTGAACCTAAGATCGACGGCGTCGCAATCTCGATTCGCTATGAACGGGGCGTCTTTGTCCGGGCAGTAACGCGGGGTGATGGGATCAAGGGCGACGATGTGACTCTCAACATCAAAACCATCAAGTCCGTACCTCTTCGGCTGCAGTCATCGAAGACAGCGCCTGCTGTGCTCGAAGTCCGCGGCGAAGTATTCATGCGGAAAGACGGCTTTGCCCGGCTGAATGAGACCCGTCAGGAACAGGGCCTGGAACCGTTTGCCAATCCGCGTAATGCCGCCGCGGGCTCTCTTAAACAGCTCGATCCTCGAATTACCGCCGAGCGGCCGCTGGACATCGTTCTTTATGCGGTGGGATCTGTTCAAGGGGTGGAATTCTCTACTCACGAGGATTGCATCCTGTCCCTGCGGCACTTCGGACTGCCCACCAGTCCCAGGACCTGGAAATGCGCAGATATCGATGCAGCAATAGCGGCGATAGATGAACTTGAGACCATCAAGCACGACTTCGCCTTCGAAATTGACGGCGCCGTCATGAAGGTTAACGAACGGACCCTCTATGACGATCTGGGTAACACGGCAAAGAGCCCACGCTGGGCTGTCGCCTACAAATACGAGCCCGAACAGGCCGAGACCATCTTGAGAGACATCACCGTGCAGGTTGGCAGAACCGGCGTGCTGACCCCCGTCGCCGAGCTCGAACCCGTGGTCGTCTCCGGATCTACCATCAGCAGAGCAACGCTCCACAACGAAGAAGAAATTGCCCGTAAGGACATCCGTATAGGCGACCGGGTCGTTGTCGAGAAAGCCGGTGAAGTGATACCCGCCGTCGTCCGGGTCAATCTCGACGCGCGCACTGGTGACGAGAAGCCCTTCCAAATGCCCTCCGAATGCCCTGTCTGTGAGAGCAAGGTGGTGAAGCGCGAGGGAGAAGTCGCCTGGCGTTGTGAAAACCTCCAGTGCCCCGCTCTGCTCAAGCAATGGATCCGGCACTTCGCTGCCCGCGGGGCGATGGACATTGATGGCCTGGGCGATGTTCTGGTCGAACAGCTTGTCGACAATGGCCTCGTGTCGAATCCTGTGGACCTCTACAGCCTGACAGTAGAACAGGTTGCCGCGCTTGAACGAATGGGAACGAAATCGGCTGAGAATCTGATCAAAGGTATAGAGGCAAGCAAACGGCGGGATCTCTGGCGTTTAATTTTTGCGCTGGGCATTCGACACGTCGGCTCCCGTTCGGCGCAGACCCTCGAGGGCGTTTTCGGATCTCTGGATGCTCTGATAGCCGCAGAGATGGATCAACTCGAAGCAGTTCATGACGTCGGTGCCGTCGTGGCTCAGAGCATACATTCTCACTTCCGCGAACCGCACAACCTCGAGATCATCCGTGCCCTCAAGGATCACGGACTCAATACTGAGCGTCTCGGTTCTGGACCCGTGGAGGGGGGGCGGCTCGAAGGCAGAACATTTGTACTGACCGGGACGTTGAGCAGTTTTACGCGTGATCAAGCGACCGAACGGATTCGTTCCCTGGGGGGATCCGTCACATCGAGCGTTTCTAAAAAGACTTCCTGCGTCGTGGCGGGCGAAAGCCCGGGCTCCAAACTGGCCAAGGCGCAGAAGCTTGGCGTCGAGGTCCTGGACGAAGCGGCCTTCATCAGACTGCTGGAGGCGGAGTGAACCTCAGCAAGGGCACAATTCCTGCCCTGCTCGCCACTTGCATACAGCTTGCTGCCATCGCTGCTCTTGCCATGACCGGTCCGGTATTTGCTCCGTCGCCGACGGCGATTCTCGCCGTTATCTCCGTGGCGATCGGACTTTGGGCTGTCTGGTCCATGAGCTCGATTCGTTGGCATATTGCGCCTATTCCGCCCGCAGCCGGAAATATTGTCGTCCGCGGTCCCTATCGCTGGATACGCCATCCGATGTACGCGGCAGTCATCGGACTGACCTTGTCATGGATTATCTCGCAACCAACACAGGTGCGCGTGGCGACATGGGTTATCCTACTCGTGGTGCTTGGTGTGAAAATCCGGCTGGAGGAGCGTATGCTCCTGAGTTCCTTTCCTGACTACCCGGGCTACAAGGAAAGGACCAAAGCCATCATCCCATTTGTGATCTGACAGCCACGACAATCAGAAATACAGCTGGACGGGTTTCTGATCTCTGCTAGCATGGCTCCCATCATGAGATTCCTTCGACATCTGGGACGTTTGCTCGCTGAGTTCTTCGAGTTCGCGTGGCATAACAAGGCATGGTGGATTGTTCCCATCATCATTGTCCTTCTCCTGTTGACCCTGTTGATTGCCACGACAACAAGTGTCGCACCGTTCATCTACACATTGTTCTAAACCTTCCGGCCAGCAGTGAACGTAGAAACCATCACAGTCGGCATGTTCGCATCGAACTGCCATCTCTTATCAAACGATGCCGGCGAGGCACTGGTGGTCGATCCCGGCGCCGACGCAGATCAGATTCTCTCCGCGATAGCAGGCGGGAATCTCCGCGTCGCAGGCTACCTGCTGACTCACGGGCATGTGGATCATGTGAGTGCGCTCGCTGAGGTTCACAGAAAACATCCCGCCCCGATCGCCATGCATCCCGAGGATTCAAAATGGGCCTTCTCGCCCGGGAATAAGATGGAGCCCTTCTTCTCGCAACCGGAAGCACCGCCGCGGATCGACAGGGAACTTGCCGACGGGCAGGTCTGCGAGGATATAGGTTTCACATACCGGGTTATCGAAACTCCAGGTCACTCACCCGGCGGCGTATGTTTCTACTTCGAAGATCAAGGCGTTCTGATTGCGGGTGACACATTGTTCAGAGGGTCCGTGGGAAGAGTCGATTTGCCCGGCGGAAACGGACAGGCACTGAGTCGCTCCCTTCAGAAGCTGTGCCGGCTTCAGTACGATACGGTCGTGTACTGCGGTCACGGGCCGGCAACGACCATCGGCGCTGAGAAGAAAACGAACTACTTCCTTCGCCCTGGAGCGTTGGGGTAATCAGGACACTCAGCCCAGCAGCTTGAGATCATGGCGAATGAAGGTGGGGATATCAAGATCCTCCCCCTCGTAGAAAGTCGGCTCGACATCCTTGAATCTGCCCTTGCCTTGCGGCTCGAGCGTGAGCTGGGTTTGCTTCACTTTGCGCTTGCGACTCGATGTCCGCGCGCGCCCGGCCGCAGCCGCGGGTGAAGGTGTTGCCGCATCCTCTGCTGCAATGATGTCCTCCCGGCTGCTCGCCTCCTCGACCCACTGCTCCGAAGCCAGGACCGTCACCGACAGGCGGCCCTTCATACCCGCGAAAGAACCTGCCGCAAGATACACATGCGCTTCCGGCGTCGCCTGCTCCGTGATGGTGGATACGACCGTCTGCAACTCCTGTAAAGAGAGGTCTTCGCCTCCGCGAACGGCAATCAGCAGGCCCTTCGCCTTGTTCAGTGCTGCTCCCTCGCCAAAGTATGGCGACTTCATCAGGGAAGTCAGGGCACGATCGATCCTGTGTTGTCCCGATCCACGCCCGAAGCCGAAACAGCACGTCCCTCCGCTATGCGACGCGACAGACATCAGATCCCCGAAATCGAGATTAATCAGGCTGCCCTGCAGAAGCAGTTCACAGACTGCTGAGGTACACTCTCCCATGAACTCATCGGCTCGCCGCAACGACTCTGTGAGGGCCTCACCCGGCGAAACCTGGTCAAGAAGGCGGTCGTTCGGAAGAACAACGACGCTCTGACAGAACTCGCTCAGCTCCTTCACACCCAGCCTGGCGATGCGGGCCTTCTCTTCGCCTTCAAAGGAAAAAGGGAGGGATGCAAAAGCCAAAACCAATGCGTCCTCTTCCCGGGCAATTCCCGCTACAACCGGGGCGGCGCCCGTGCCGATGCCGCCGCCTAACGTCGTGATGATGAATACCAGTTGATGTCCCGAAACCAGTTCACGCAGCTTGATCTCTGAACTGTCCGCGGCTTCCCTTCCTTGCGACGGATCGCCGCCCGCGCCAAGGCCGGCGGAAGACCCGTGGCCGATCTGAACACACCGGGGAACACGGGTTCTTTCCAGAACCTGCGAGTCGCTGTCAACTACTGCGATCTCCGCAAATTGATCAATCGCATCGGCAAGATTCGAGACCATGTTCGCCCCGCCGCCGCCGACACCAACCACAAGGACGCGCGGCTTCCTGAAATCCTGTTCCGACAGATCGAATTCTCTGGAATCTGTATCTGGAGACTGTACGCGCATATTCGCCCCTATCCTTTCCAGAATATCGACTTAATGACTTCGGCGATGGACAGACGCGAAGTGTCCCTGCGGGACGTCATGAACCCATAGCGCATCAACCCCACAGGAGCCGCATACTCAGGCCCTTCCGTAGCGACGGCCACCCCGCTGACATTCTTCGGTCGTCCGATATCGCACGGCAGATCAAAAATACGCCGGCTGAGATCCTGTATGCCCATAAGTTTTGCGCCGCCGCCGGTCAGCACTATGCCGGCGCCGAGTTGGCGGGTGATGCCCGTCTGGTCAACATGCGCCTTCACGAGGTGCAATATCTCCTCAACGCGCGCGGAAGTGATCAAGTCCACGTCGTGACGCTTGACTGTCTTCCCTGAGAACCCGCCCTCAGGAGGAAGAGAGATGCCCTGCCTTGAGGTGTCCATCCGCATGATGGCCGAGGCATGTTCTATTTTCAGCTTCTCCGCCTGCGTCGTGGGGACACGAAGTCCCAGCGCAAGATCGTTCGTGACATGGTCTCCTCCGACAGCCAGGGAGCCGGCTGTGGCAATAGCCTGGTCTGCGTAAGCAACGAAATCCGTCGTGCCGCCGCCGAGATCCACGACGAGGACGCCGTTCTCCTTCTGTTCAGGCGTCAGCACGGCAAGCGC
This sequence comes from Verrucomicrobiota bacterium, assembly GCA_018814445.1. Lineage (GTDB taxonomy): Bacteria > Verrucomicrobiota > Kiritimatiellia > JAHIZV01 > JAHIZV01 > JAHIZV01. The sequence continues at coordinate 11,542 of JAHIZV010000197.1, forward strand.
CGAACAAAGGCCGCCGAAGGCAACATCACTGACTTCGCAGTGCGCGCTGGCGACCACTCTCACGCCATTCCTCATCCGGGTCCGGACGCCGTGCAGAATGAGCATATCAACGGCCAGCTTGGAGCCCTCCATGCCCGCCGGATCGAGAACACCTTCCTGATCATCCACATAGTAATGCTGTGTGATGGTGTGGAGCGAAACACGGTCCGGGGGAAGGTTGACGGCGCGCGCGGTTTCCATAACGTGGTCGATGTCTTCGGGCGTGATTTCCCCGCTCTCATCCATCACAGGAACACTGCCGCGATTGATCAGGGGCTGGATGTGCCCCCCGGATACGAGTAGATGAACTTCAGCGATCTGCACCCGGCTCTGCTCTTCCGCCTCTTCCAGCGCCGAGCGCACACAGGACAGCGCAAAGTCATAGTGAATGATCTCGCTTTTGCGCACACCGCGCGACGGGGTCTCGCCAATACCGGTAATCATGAGGTGACCGTCTTCACGGGCCTCACCGACAAGCGCGCGTACTTTGCTTGTTCCTATCTCAAGAGCGACTAGCGGTGGTAGCGGCATAGTAGTAACTGCTGAAACATCTTCCGGCCGATTCGGCAGGCTAACGGTATTCGACGGGGAAGTTTCTGTCCACCGTCATGTCTATCGATGCGACCTGTACCCCGCGGTCGTGCGAGGCCTGTATGATCGATACCAGTTTGCGAAGCTTCACTTCAAGATCCGAGCGGGACAGGAGAACCCGTTCGCCGCCCTTGAGCCTCACGTCAAGATACTCCGGGTTCTGTACGTCAATCGAATCGATTTCAATATACTGATTGATCCGTGTCGTGTCGCAGATATCGAGAGCCAGAAGCGCATCATGAAAACGTCCTTCGTGAATCTGATCGCCCGGACTGAGTCCGAGCGTGCGGAATCCTGTAATGGACGGCAGATAAGGCGAGCTGTAACTTGGGCCGAGAATATACCCCTCGCTATCGACAGCGAGGTTCACACGCATCTTCGGCCAGAAAAAACGCGCCAGAGCGACGCGTTCGTTCACCCGGATCACCAGCGTGTCGGGAAGGTCGCGCCGCACCTGGGCCGCATTCACTGAGGAGACTTCCTCAAGCCTTCTTCTTACCTCGTCAATATCGATCGCGAAAAGGTTCTCCCCTTCCCCGACTTCAGCGTGGCCCTGGATATGCTTTGGCTGCATTTTCCCGTCCGATTTCAAATCGAACTGACGGATAGCGAAGAGGTCGTTCTGGGAGAGCAGTACGCGGCCGAACAAGCGGACGCCGAGAATTGAAAGAAATGCCACTCCGACCAGGCAGATCGAAAGAAGCAAAATAGCTCCAAGCTTATGACGCCGATCTCTTTTCTGGTCGGCAATACGCGCGCTGACCATCAGAATCGGGTCACGTGAAGTCGTCTTGATTCGATTGCGTCGCTTGCGTCGTCTGCTAACGGGTTGCTCGTTGAACCACATCTTGGCTGAACCAAATCTTTAAAAACATCTTTGCCTGCCGCCCCCTTGAAATGCCCCACTGATCAGGCTGATTATACGGAGGCCATCTGCAGGATGCGATGACAAAGCTCGGGAAATTCAACGCCCGCCACTTTTGCCGCCTTGGGAAGCAGACTTGTTGCCGTGAAGCCGGGGATGCTGTTCAACTCGAGAATGAAGACCGAGCCATCTGGCCTAAGGCGAAAATCGACGCGGCCTAACCCCCTGCAATCAAGCACCTTGAAAGTTCTGATTGCGTAGTCCTGGCAAAGCTCCGTTATCTCGTCCGGAATCGGAGCGGGCACGCGATACTCGGTTTTGCCCTTTGTATACTTCGCGTCATAGTCGTAATAGCCCTCAGGCGCAACGATTTCGAGGACGGGCAAGGCACTCTCACCAACGACACCGACGGTCAATTCCCGCCCTTCAATGTACTCTTCGACCATGACACCGGATTCGAAGCCCGCGGCCTTCCTGAAAGACTCCGGCCACTCGGACTCCCTGAAAACCCTTGCTATGCCGATGCTGGATCCCTGCTTCACTGGTTTTACGACAACGGGCAAAGGAAGTGTGAGTTCTTCCGGGGATTCAATTACTTCGTAGCGCGGTGTAGGCAGACCCGCGGCCAGGAGCATTTCCTTCGTCGTCAGTTTGTTGAAAGAGGCTTCACTTGATTCCGGTCCTGAACCCGTGTACGGGACCCCCTGTTCGGCAAGCAGGCGCTGAATTCTGCCGTCCTCCCCGAACGCCCCGTGCAGTGCAATGAAGGCGGCCTCGACCGATTCGGGTAGATGAAGGTTCTCTTCCGTGACATCGATCCTGACAACGGTATAGCCGTACTCTTCAAGCGCATCCGCAACAGCGGAGCCGGAGGCAAGAGAGACTTCTCTTTCTGCGGACGGGCCGCCCATCAGAACAGCTACTTTGTTGAATCTTCGATCTTTCATGACCCGTGATTCCATCTACTGGATATCCTCGCCCTGCAGGTGACCTGCCGCTCTGAAAGCGAGTTGCTCAATGTCTCCTGCACCAATGATGAGCACAAGATCACCCGGTGTGACCAGTCCCCTCAACATATCCCACGATTCTTCAAGAGACTCGGCAACATGAAAAGTTTTTTTGAAGCTCCGCCTGAAATGAACCGCAAGATCCTTCGTTGTCCCTCCGCTGATCGGTTTTTCCGACGCCGGATAGACGGGAACAAGTATCAATTCATCCACTCCGGAAAAAGCATCGGGAAAAGCACTGCCAAGAGCAAGCGTCCGTGTATAGCGATGAGGCTGAAATACGGCGATTACCCGTTTCCTCGACTGCAATACAGCCGCCTCCATCACGGCGGCGATCTCGGTCGGATGATGTGCATAATCCGACACGACGGTCACGTCCTCTGATTTGAAGACTACCTCGAAGCGTCGGCGAACGGGATGAAAAGACTCCAGATGGCGGGCAGCTTCCGACATATCCACTCCGCACTCGTTGGCTGCGGTGATTGCCGCTAGGGCGTTGAGGACATTGTGCGAACCGGCCACCCGAAGCCGAACGGCCACCGCAGGCTCTCCCCGTGCAAGAAGTTCAAACGCGACCCCCTCGGCGCCCGGGCGCACATTCCCGGCCCTGACGTCGGCCTGTTCGGAAAAACCGAACGTGCGAGCTCCGCCTATTCCCTCTGCGATACCCCGGCACAGAGGGCTGTCAATCCCGGCAACGAGACACCCACGGACCTGGGCCGCAAACCGGGCAAAACATTCTAGAAATTCGTCCTCGTCCTTGAAGTGCTCCATATGGTCAAACTCAACGTTGGTGATGACACCGACCGTCGGATGATAGTGCACCAGCGTCCCGTCGCTTTCATCGGCCTCAACGACAAGCAGTCCTTCGTCTCCAATTCCGGCCACCCGTCCCTCCATATCGATCTCGCCCCCGATGCAGAAAGTAGGATTGCGGCCCGCCTCTGACAGAATGTGCACCGTCATCGCTGCGGTAGTCGTTTTGCCATGAGTCCCGCTGACTGCGAGCGACGTTCCTTCTTTCAGTCGCGACGGCAGCATTACGCCTCGTTTGACAACGGGGATGCCAAGCTCTCTTGCGCGACATATCTCGGGCTCTTCGGGCGCAATCGCAGCCGATCTGACCACACAGGAAAGGTCGGAGGTAATGTGAGAAGCATCGTGACCGGATACTACGCTGATGCCCTCACGGCGAAGCCATTCGGTGACGCGTCCCCCTGAGATGTCACAGCCGGACACATCGAAGCCCTGACTGCGCAGGAGCATCGCGAGCCCCGCCATCCCGACCCCGCCGATGCCGAGCATATGGATGTTTCCGCCTTCGGGAATATCACTCGGAGCCTTGCTCTTACTGGCGTCCTGCATGATTCAGGCTCTCGCTGTTTCGGAAGGGGACACCGTCTCCAGGATGAGATCCGCCAATCGCTCCGCGGCATGGGCATCGGTTTCGTTCCCGGATTGCTGCCTCATCTTCTCAAGACGCTCAGGATGCTGGAGACAGCGGAGGAGATACTCAACCAGCCAGTCGACCGACAAATCATCCTCTGCAACGACATCTGCCCTCCCATGTTTCTCAAGCGACCGGGCGTTCTCCATCTGATGGTTTCCCGCGGCGAAAGGAAAAGGCACGAGCAGCGCGGGCACCTGGAAATACTGAACCTCCGCACAGGTTGCCGCACCGGATCGGCAAATCATGAGATCGGCGCGATTGTAGACGTCCGCCATGTTGTGTTCGAACGCGCGCACATCCGCGGAGACTTTCGACTCGTCATACGCTGACTGCACGCTTTGACGGTCTTCCACACCGGAAAGATGTATCACTTCCAGATTATGGCCTCCCCGCGCCAATTGAGCGAGAGCCTGGGGTACGATCCTGTTGATGGAGCGCGCTCCCCGGCTTCCACCCATGACCACGATTGTGAAAGGCCTGTCACCTATTCGGACAGACCGCTCCCCCCGGGCGGCGATCAGCTCCTCCCGCATCGGCATTCCGGTCAGAATCAGATTCCCGCACTTGAGGTAGTATCGCGTTTCCTCAAAAGACGCGGCTATTGCGGTAGCGGACCGCGCAAAGAGTCGCACCGCCTTGCCGGGAACCACGTTCGCCTCGTGAAGAACGAAAGGAATACGCAGCATCAGTGCCGCCGAAACAGGACCCACCGAAGAATAGCTGCCCATGCCAAGCAGAACATCGGGCTTCTCCCTCTTCATCAGTCGCCTGCACACCATTCCCGCGCGCCACATTTTGAAGACGGAGGAGATGCTCTTAAAACTGAATCCCGCCGGCAGGCCCTGTGACGGGACGGTCAGCATCGGCCCGTCCCAGTGAGCCAGAACCGTATCCTCGATGTCCTTTCGTCCCGCAAGCCAAAGAGTGACGGAATGTCCTCGTTCGCGCAGAACGCGGGCAGTCGCCAGGCCCGGGAATATATGTCCCCCTGTTCCCCCACACGCTATGGCTACTCTCAGTGGCATCGCTCTAAATCAGTTCGCACGGAATGGGTCTTCTACACGATTGAGAACAGGAAAGAAAGTGTCTGCTCAAGAATCCTCGCGTCAGCCCCATGTAACAGGTCCGCGCATCTTCAACACTTCGCCCGCAAGGTAGATCGAGCCCGCTATAACGACCATCCCCTCGTGATCCCTCGCCCAGTTCACGGCAGCGTCGGTCGCGTCCGTCAGACTCAGGGGCACCGCTGAAATCCCCCGGGCAGCCATCGCCCTGCAGACTTCGGCCTGCTCCATTGCCCTCTCGCTTTCAATCGGAACAACCCAGCAGGCGCCTACAGAGCCCCGGATCGCGCAAGCGAACCCGTCAACATCCTTGTCGTCGAGAAAACCCGTGATCCAGGCAATGGGAGTACCATCGGATATCTCTTCCAGAGCCGCGACCAGGGCCCGGGCTCCGCCCGGATTATGAGCGGAATCGAGAATCATGGGTGGATCCCGTTCCAGCACCTGCAAACGTCCCGGCCAGGAAACATGCTCAAGACCGGACCTTATAGCTTTCTCGCTCACGCCCTCAAGCAAGTTGGAGACCTCCTCAGCCGCTGCAACGGCGGTGGCAACATTGGCAAGCTGATGTCGGCCCAGTAACGGAAGACGGACCGTTCCATAATCGGAAGATGCGGAACTCAGCACTACCTTCTGTCCATCGAGAGAGCTTCCCCGACGGACCACGGACACACTCTCGTCCGCGAACATGACACGGCTCCTCATTTCGGCGCTCCTGCTTCTGACGACCTGTGCCACTTCAGGAACAACGGCGCCACAGACCACGGATCGGCCGGGTTTGATGATTCCGCATTTCTCGAACGCAATCGCAGACAGGCTGTCTCCCAGATAAGCCGTATGATCAAAATCAACGTTTGTAATAACGGACACGATGGGATCCACCACGTTCGTCGCGTCCAGTCTGCCTCCCATTCCCGTTTCGACAACGGCGACGTCGACCGCAGAATTCGCGAAGTGCTGGAACGCCATGGCAGTGGCGAACTCAAAGAAGGTGATCTTCCTGTCACCCAATTCCCGGGCGGCAGCCGTGGAACTCTCCTCCACCACTTTCAGAAGTTCCGCCATGTCGTTGTCGGAGATCGGCGCCCCATCAACACGAAAGCGCTCATTCAGCGCGACAAGGTGAGGCGAGGTGTAGAGGCCTGTCCTGTACCCCGCCGCCCGCAGAATCCGCTCAAGAATCGCGCAGACAGAACCCTTGCCGTTCGTACCTGCCACGTGGATAACGGGATAGGCTTTCTGTGGATTCTCCAGTATCGCGAGAAGCCTGGTTTCGGCCTCGAGGCCGGGCTTTATCCCGTGCGCGCGGCGCGCGTAGAGGTCGGCGACAGCTCGCGAGAGATCAGGGTCGCTTGAAGGCCGGGTACTCACTGTCCCTGATCGCGTGAACTGCCGTTCATATAGTCCAGCAGTTTAACAATTTCGCCCTTGAGTTCGTTTCGCGGAACGACCATGTCGATTAGACCGTGTTCAAGCAGAAACTCCGCCTTCTGGAATCCTTCCGGAAGATCCTGCTGCGTCGTCTCTTTGATGACCCGGGCTCCGGCAAACCCTATCAGAGCGCCGGGCTCCGCAATAATCACGTCCCCCAGTGTCGCGAAGCTTGCCATGACTCCCGCCATCGTCGGGTGAGTGAGCAGCGAGATATACGGCAGAGAAGCCTGCGAATGCCGCGCGATGGCTCCGCTGGTCTTGGCCATCTGCATAAGACTCAACATCCCCTCGTACATTCTCGCGCCGCCTGAAGTACAGCTCATCAGAACCGGAAGCTTCTCCTCGGTCGCGCGTTCGAACATGCGGGTAATCTTCTCGCCCACGACCGAACCCATGCTCGCGCCGAGGAATTTGAAGTCCATCACGCCCAACGCGATACGATGGCCCCCCATCATTGCCTCGCCGCAGCTTACCGCATCTTTCTCGCCGGTTTTCTTGATGTTCTCTTCGAGTTTGGTCGTGTAGGCCTCGAGACCAGTGAAATTCAGGCTGTCGATACTGCGCAGATCGGTATCCCATTCCTGGAAAGAATTCTCCTCCGACAGCAGTGAGATCCGCATTCTGCGATCGATCTGAAAATGATGCTCACACTTCGGACACACCCCGAAGGCCGCATCGAGTTCGCGCTTGAAGATGATTTCCGTGCAGGCCGGACATTTGAGCCACATCCCGTCGGGAATATCGCGTTTCTTCGCCTTGCCTGTGGAATACTTTCTCTTTCCGAAAAACGGCATAGAAAATCTCCTGCGTCCTCAGCCGCGGGCCACTGTCACCACCGCAACCCGCGCTGCCCCTCCCGCCCGTAAGGCGCGCGCGCATTCATTCACCGTCGAACCCGTCGTCATAACGTCATCGATCAGAAGAACACTGCGTCCATCCAGCCACTTATGCATACGTGGGCTCACAGCGTCTATTACGTTAGTTGCCCGCTGAGTTGCTGTCAAACGAGTTTGGCTGGTGGTCCGGCGATTCCTGTAGAGACAATTCGGAATATACGGGACGTCCAACTCTCGAGCCACATGTTTGGCCAGAATTCCGGCCTGATTGTAGCTTCGCTCCCTGCGCTTCGTGTGATGAAGGGGGACGCACGTCACAAGATCGAAGTGTTCGCCGGGCAGATAGGTTCCTGCGCAGGCCGTCAGAAGATCCGACAGGTCGCTCGCAAGCCACAGTGCTTTGCTGTACTTGAAATCCTGGATCATCCGCTTCACCAACCCGTCGTATTTTGCGGCCGAGCGGGCAACGTCGAAGTGAGGATAGGCCGACGAACAGTTGAAGCAGACGTAACTGTGATCAATTCTGCCGGCCACCGGATCTCCGCAGATGCGGCAGAAAGGGGGTTCTACCAGGCTGACTTCCGTCATACAGTCGTGACATACGTAGTGACTCGCCGGCCCCGTGATGGTCGTGGCGCACGATACGCAGTTCCGTGGATAGACAATATCAAGAAGTCGGGAAAGCATTGCCGGAGCTCTTCAGGTTCGTTTCTTTCTGGTGTCCCGTATGACTATGGCCGCCAGCCAGAATAACAGTGCCATCACGAGAGCAAGGTAACTGCGTGTAATGTTGCTGCCGTAGCCGTACAACACGACATCCGCGCCGGGGACAGTGTCGATATACTGAATACCCATCCGCATGACCCATATCCAGCCGGCATGGAGTCCTATGACGGGAAAGAGACTCCCGAAAGAATCGTACAGAGCGGAGAGAGTCATCCCCATAAGGAACAGTGTGAGCGACAAAGGAACAAGATCCTGTATCCAGCCTTCATAGAAGATGGCGGGCAGAAGTGCGAATGCCGTATCCCACTCTACGTGAACGACTCCGATTGCGGGTACGGGTTTGCAGAAATGGATCGCGGAGAAGAAAACGCTTGCGACTATTGCCCCACCCCAGTAACTGAAACTTCCCCGCAGAGCACCGAATATGACTCCCCTGAACAGGATCTCCTCCATAACCCCTACCACCAGCGCGCTGACGGCGAAGAGGCCGGTATTCGCCGCAATGCCCGGAAGTCCGGGAACCAGAATCCTCGCGTGCGTGATGAATGCCCACAGATACAGGCCGCCCAAAGTCACTACTCCAGTCAGGAAACCCCATATCAACCGCCTCACTTCCAGTCTGCCGCCGCGGAGTCCCACCGAGGCCCATGTCCTCATGCCGCAGAACCGCGACAAAGGCACGAGTGCCAGAAAAGCAAATGCGAGTACGCAACGATAGGCCACCTGTTCAAATTCCACGTCTCGCCAGGATTCCAGGCGAGGCAGCGTCCGTCCCAATCCGACAATCAGATTGAACACATGCGGCGTCGCGAGGAGGCCTGCCACTAGAGAGAATGCGAGCGAGATCACGACTGCGATCGCGTTTCCCGGTTTCAGTCTTCTGTCTGCTGAATCATTCTTCACAGCCGCACATCGTACAACAGATGGATCAGGCTAGGCTAGAGAAAGGGCAAAAGAGGATGCCGGGTTCCTGCCGAGCAAATTCTCGATCTGCGCAGTGGCCTCTGACCTGCGGTGAAGCGCCGGTGGTATCTGACGCTCCGCGACGAACGGCGGAAAAGAAGAGTGCGATTACGATCGGCGGCAGCTACTTCTCTATCGTCATCGGGCATCCGGCAGCCGGCACCTCTTCGCCCTCACCTTCCCTTTGACAAAGCATGCGTATTCCCTTAGGTTACACGCCCTGAATCAAGTTGCGATTTGGTGTCGTGGGCCGGTAGCTCAGTTGGTAGAGCATTTGACTTTTAATCAAAGGGTCCTGGGTTCGAGTCCCAGCCGGCTCACCACAACTAATTCGCCGGATCGTATATAGGTGTCCTCACGGATGAGCCGTTCCGCACAAGAGGAAATATCCGCTTACAAACTTCCCAAGTGGAGAGAATATACGGAATGGATTCTTGTCCACCTCGCCCTGACTGTTATTCCCCTGCTGTCTCGCCGCACTATCCTCGCCCTCGCCCGTACCTACGGCCGAATGGCTTTCATCATCGCGCGAGGCCACCGGCGGGTAGCCCGGGCGAACCTCAAACTGGCTTTCGGGGATGAACTCAGCGACGAGACCTCAGAGCGCATATTGAGGGCGAATTTCGAGCAGTTAGCCCTCGTCGCTCTCGACATACTGTGGTTCGCGAGACACACACGTGAGCGCCTGGCGGCGTATGTTGTACTCGACTCCGCCATGAAGAACGCTGTCGCCGGTCCCGGACCTCAAGTATGTATAACCGGACATTTCGGGAACTGGGAACTGCTCGGCCAGGCCCTGAATGCCGCCGGATATCCTGTCGCCAGTGTGGCAGCCCCCCTGGATAATCCGCGTGTCGATAAGGTATTTCTCCGGATCAGGTCACAGTCCGGACAAGTCATTGTGCCGCGTGACGGTGCGATCAGACCACTCCTGAGAATTCTTCGCGGTGGCGGCAAAGTCGGACTCCTGGTAGATCAGAACACGAAGCTCTACCGGGGCGGCATTTTCGTGGATTTCTTTGGCAGGCCGGTTCCTGTCTCCGAGGCGCCCGCGACTCTCGCGTTGAGAACCGGGGCCCAAATACTGATCGGCTTCTGCCTCCCCCAATCTGACGGCAAATACCGCGCGCACCTGGCGGGCCGCATAGACACAAACCAATACGACGCCGCTGATATGAAGAAAGCGGTCCGCGATCTGACACAGGCCGTCACGAGCAAAATCGAAGAGGAAGTCCGCAAAGCACCCGAGACCTGGCTCTGGACATACAAGCGGTGGAAATATGTAGGCCCCGGCTTCAGCCGGCAGGACTATCCCCCCTACGCCAAGACCATGGATGAAGATCCTCTCTGGCCTGAGCATAATCGGGGCATCCAGGAGAGATCACCCCCCCATTAACCATGGCCCGGCTCTGTGGGATTAGAGTCTCGTTCCGTCAGGAACGATGGTGTTCTTCGGAATGACTATTACGCCGTCACGGACCGTGTAGAGATCGGTCACCGTACCATCTCCTTTCCCGTCCGGAGTGATGTAACAGCCGTGTCCAATGCGCGCATTCTTGTCAATGATGGCGTTCTTTATGTAGCACTCCCGGCCTATCCCCAGCGCGGGCCCGTCACTGCCACGAGGCCGCTCCGACTGTTCTTCATAGTAGTCAGCGCCCATGATCACAGAATGCTCTATAACGCTTGCATCGCCGACGATTGCCCGGATACCGACAATCGAGTTGAGAATGCGGTGGCCCGAGACTATGCATCCCTCCGTTAGCAGACATCTGTTCAGATCGCACCGGTTGATCTTGGAAGGCGGCAGATACCGCATCTGCGTATAGATGGGAGCCTTCGCCTCGTAGAAAGTGAACTCCGGAAGCACTTCGGTGAGTTGGAGATTCGCTTCCCAGAAAGAGCCGACCGTGCCGATATCGCGCCAGTATCCGTTGAAAATGTAGCTGTACACTTTGTACTGCTTGATGGCCGTCGGAATAATGTGTCCTCCGAAGTCCTCCATGTCGCTGTCCAGCAGTTCCTGGAGGCACTTCGTTGAAAACACATAGATCCCCATACTGGCGAGATAGGTTTCATTGTCATACATAGGAGCCCGCAGAGGGTCGAGTTCCTCGTCCGTTTTCGGCTTCTCAACGAAATTGGTAATCCGCTGATTCTCATCGACCTGCATGATACCGAGCCCGCGGGTTTCTGATCGCGACACAGGCTTCGTACTGATCGTTGCATCAGCTCCGTTCGCGATGTGCTGTTCGAGGACCTCCGAGAAGTCCATGCGGTAGAGCTGGTCGCCGGAGAGGATGATGATGTAGTCGGGGGACTGATTCAGGAAGTGCGTGAAGGTTTTCCTTACGGCGTCCGCGGTCCCTTCGTACCAACTCGTCTGCCCGGGAGTCTGCTGTGCCGCCATCAGACGCACAAATCCACTGCTGTACTCGTCAAATCGATACGTGGATTGAATATGCTGGTGGAGGGACACGCTGTTGAACTGCGTCAGGAGATACATGCGGCGGATGCCGCTGTTGATGCAGTTGCTGATCGGGATGTCAACCAAGCGGTACTTCCCCGCGATAGGCACCGCCGGTTTAGCGCGATCACGAGTGAGCGGCTGAAGGCGGCTCCCCTCTCCTCCACCAAGAATAACAGCAACAGCGTTCATGGGTTTCCCTTTCTCTGCGTCAAATGACACAACTCGAAGATAACCCGCGGCATCAGGAGGGCAAATCAAAACCTCCTCTTCGGCGGAAAAAAGAACGGCCGGCGTTAGCCGGCCGTTCACACCACATTCGGAATTCAGTTACTGTGCGCTGGTCGCCAGTCCCGAAGTGACAAGGAGTGCCGATGTTCCGGTCGAGCGTGCCTGCACGTTGCCCACTACACCGCCCTTTTCGATCCAAGTGCCATCGAGCCGAATCTGCGAATTCTGCTCTGTCAGTGAGAATTCCGTCCCGGACGTACTCGTTGAGGTGCTCTCGCTGATGACGTTCCCCTGTCCGTCTTTCGTTGTTGTCGTTGTGATCGTAACGGGTCCGTCAGTGATAACAATCTCGGTCACCGTGTTTGTCCCGTCAGTATATTCACGCGTGGTTGTGCTCTCACCGCCGCTCGAGGTCGAACTGGAAGAGATGTCCGACACGGCCACAAGATGGAAGATACCCACAAAGGATATTTCTTTCTGGGACACGTTATCCTGACCCGAAAAGTTGATCTGGGTCTGTGCCAGTTCCGCGCCTGTGGAGATATCTGTGGCTCCTGGAGCTACAAGGACGCCAGGGGCGCCCACGCTACCTGTGTATGTTGATCCCTGGTTGTCGGTAACTTCGATGCGATTGCCTGACTGGACGATTACCAGGCGGACAATGTTGCCGCCTGAGGTCGGTGATACAGCCTTTCCGCCGCCAAGTTCACCGTGGTAGACGCCGCTGAAGTTGATGTTGATCCCGGCGCCCTGAGACGTATTGAGATCGTTGGTATTGGTACTCCACTCACACCCGACCATGAACACCGCAATGGAGGCAAGAACAGCCCCAATGCCAAGCAAAACTGACTTCTTCATCAACTGCTCCTTTGTAACGCGCATAATTCCACGCATGCTATTCTCATACCTGTTTTCAGTCAATTAGAACCTTTTACGGGGCAGGCACAGCCCACACTCTGTAACTTCTCGTTGTCGGATACGGACCGTAATCGGTGTACGTCTGCGTAGAGGACGAAGCAACAACATATGCCATCGTGTACCAGGGACCCAAATCATCAGCAGCCTCAACACGATATAACGCACCCGGTACGGCCGGCCAATTGATAACCTTCGGGATCGTCACCCCGGGACCACCAACACTTATTGCCACGAGATTCGTGCCGCCAAGCATCGGCTCCCAGCTACCAGGCGTTATGCTTATCCCTTGGACGAGTGTAGCAATTGAACCAACCTGATAATCACCCAGCGGCAGGAGCCCGAAGCCCCAGTTGCCATTGGCATCGGTCACGGTATTCGAGTAGATATGACCGTTGTAGTTCGTGCCGATCAGGCTGACGACCACGCTGGTGCCGCCCAGATTCGTGAATGAGCCCGACAACTCGGCGCCCTGCATAATCGCCACGTCGTCTATGTACCATCCGCCTGCCACGCCTTCACTGTCAGAAAGAAGGGTGAAACGGAAATAGACATTAGACGCGTTCCCGACGATGTCCAGCGGCACGACAACTCTCCGCCAGTCGTTGGAAGTGTTATAGGCGCTGTTCCTGTTGGGGAGAACTGTAAGCACCGGATTCTGTCCCTCACTGCGAGTGTAGATGTCCGCAGGCGTCTTGGGACGGATGACTTCTATGCGCACGATGTCGTTCACGTCGGCGAGATTCAACCACTCGTGAAAGACGAGATGCCAACTGTTCGAGTTGGCCGGGTCGGTCGAGTTCGCGCTGGGGATATCGAGATCGATCAACGGCGAATATAGCTCCATTCGCGCGCTATTGGCGTAGGTTCCGTTTAGATCCGTGCCATAACACCATCTCCCGCTGTGAGCCCATGGAGGAGCCTTCTCGGACGTCATCTCCGAGGGATCCGGCGTACCTAATTCCCACTCGTCTTTCGGATCTTCCGGATCGCCTACTCCGTGCCGATGGAACCACAGATAGTACCAATCGGCATAGAAAGCATCCACGCCGGTAATGTATATGATTCGGTTGGTATGCGGATCTTCGTACGGGAAGCCGAACGATTCGTCTCCAATTGTCCATGTGACATTTGTCAGCGTCGTCTCAAGCGGATATCCCTGCCACGGAACGGTGTATCCTTTGAAGTTCAGCATTCGATCACCGTGGACACGGTCGTTGTATGACAGAACTTCAAAGTCCGCGATCGGAGCCCGTGGAGGAGTGCCGACAAGGTCGTCGCCTGGCCATGTCCCAATCCGATTGTAGACGAACGGTATCGTCTCCGTTGCGTTCGGCGAAACAAGTGCGTTCACCCTGGGGTCCCGTCCTGCCGCCGGCCCACCCAGTTCATATTCGACGCCATCGTCGACCATGTCGCCATCCGTGTCCTTGTTTGTGGGCAGCACCCCGGTTCTTCCCCCGAACAGGAATGCCACGGCATCACCACCGTTCAATGGAACCCGGTTTTCATAGATTCCAAGATCACTGCCGGCGCCATCCCCGTTCTGCGCATAGGAGAATCCCGCAAAAGCACGCGGGCTGGGAACCGCCGAGTGCTGTCCGCCGGGATCGACCAGAATCCATCGCATGCTGTTGGTTGTATCGATGGTGCGGTTGGCGAAGCTGAAGTCAAGTAGCCACGTATCGTTGAAATACCGCTTACCGTCGGTGCCGCCGAAGACCACGATCGTTCCCTCATCCTGCGCAGTGTATGATGTGTCGCCGCGGTCGTAGTACCAACCTCCGAAATACACTACTGCTGCGCCTCCGCGCGGCGCGGGACGCTGAGAATCCTGGAATGCAGTCAATTGCGTCCAGGTCGCAGGCGTGGAAATCGTGTTAGTCGTAATGATCACGCTTCCATCCCCTTGCCCGGAATCATTGGTCTGAACTGTCGACACCGTACCTGCGGACTCATAGGCCCATACGTCGTTCAGGGCTTTATGGTTATCGTCGAAACCGCCAAAGAGGATCATGCGGTTGTTGTTAGCATCAAAGACCAGTGAGTGTCCCCAGCGCGCAGGTGGCACCTGCTCTGTTGTCATCCTAGTCCATGACACCATCGTGGGAGTTTTGCGATCATCAGCCCCGGCCCAACGGGGTTCCCCCTCGTACGTCTCGTCGAATACCTGTTTACCGTTCATGCCTCCGAAGATGACAATACGGTCATTGAGATGGTTGTAGGCCATGGCGATGGACTTGCGCTTGCTTGGCACTTCGCCCTGCTCTGTCTGCACAGTCGTTTCGTCATGCCATTCCGCTGCTTGCTTATAGACAGGGATGTACTCGATATGCATCTTGTGACTGTCCTGACTGATCAATGCGAACCCCGTCGCGCTTCGATTGGTAATCACAATACCTACGCTTCGGCTTTCGAAACTCTGCGCGTTGATGATATCGCTTACGGCCGTCGTCACATCCACTGTGTACAACCCGGTGGCTCCATTCGTGATGGTGAAGTCAACCGGACTGGAATTTGTGTGGCTGAACGTCAGTCGCGTCAGCGGCAATTCGCGAGTACTGGCGAGCAGTCCGTGATCGTTATCGTACGGAGCTGATTCGCCTTGCGTGCCGAAGTCATCATTGAATTTCTTGAACTCGAACTTCAGCGTCAGATCGAGGTCTGCCGCAGGCGCGGAGTCGATCCAGAAAATATACTCCGCTTTGTATATCGTTTCGCAGGTTCCCCTGAACGGGAACTCATTGAAGCGAATGGCCGTCGCAACGTTAGTGCGAAAGAACGTGTTAGTGCCCACAGTCGTTCCGTTTTCCACGACAGACGTGACCAACGTGTCCTCGTACCTTCCGAACGGAATCTTACCGTCATCGACATAACCGTAGAGGTTCGTGGC
The DNA here is from genome assembly GCA_018814445.1 of Verrucomicrobiota bacterium. Taxonomy (GTDB): domain Bacteria; phylum Verrucomicrobiota; class Kiritimatiellia; order JAHIZV01; family JAHIZV01; genus JAHIZV01. The sequence goes on from JAHIZV010000197.1 coordinate 27,023, forward strand.
CGCAGAAACGGTCGTGGCTCCGTTTGTGTCTTTGAACTCCAGGCCTTCGATCGACTGCCATACGTCTTCATCCAGATCGAACCGACTTTCCTCAATGATCGCGCTGGGATCGTCCGTTGACTTGTAGTAGATCGAAGGAATCGGCTCGGGGTACAAATACTGATTTCGATCATTCCAGCCGCTCTGGATGAAAATGTAGTCGTAACTCCTGCTGAGATACCCTCCGCTGCTGTATGGACGAGCCTTGGGAAGACCCCACGTCAGATCGCTTCTGTTCGCGTCCCACGGAGAGCCCGGGTCAAGGTTCCGACAGCCCTGATCATTGTGCTGAAGAAGCAGGACTGCGTCGAACTCACTGACGCCGGAGTGCGCCTGGTACGCATTGAAGGAATTGATGGACATGCCGCCCAAGTCTACCGCGCTACGGGTCCACGAATTGGACTGCACCCAGTATTCCCATACGTCACGGTATTTGTCGATGCCGTCACGCCCGCCGATGACAACAAGCTTCCGGTTGTCGAGAAGGACTGTGCCCTCCGGCCCCGTATACTCATTTCTCCCGTCTTCGTACGGAAACCCATCGATCTTGCGGACTTTCTTCTCGAACACTGGCACATACTCCTGGGCGTGACCCCAGCGTGGCGGAGGAATCAGTGACGCTGGATCGAGAGCAACTTTCTCCCAGTACGGAAGGTCATGCACGTCCAAGGTCGGGTAGACAAGCCTCCAAAGATCGTTTGTGGAAGAATCAAAATGGTTCGTATTGACCGAGATGTCGCTGTACTCAATCAGAAGAGCATCAATGACATCGTTTGAGACGATCGCCTTCCAGTATCCATTGCCATCCAGTGCCAGCCGGTTTGCATCCGTAGCGGCGGGATCATTCCCGATATATCGCCTGTACGTGTAGGGTTCGCCGTTGACCCAGAAGAAGGTGCCGTCGGACAGATACGCCCCGCCCACAGCAACGTTTGTGACACCCGCCTGCTGGATGAGACGCGTCACCTCGTAGCTTTCGACCCCCTCTCCTATCACCGCGAGGTGCCCGAAGATAGTCGGATTCTTCGGGTGAGGCTTGACCGCAGCTACCAGGGCTTGGTCCCAGGTGATATTTGTCACGACCAGTTCATAGTCGGTGTGCAGTGAGGAATCCACCTCTCCATAGGTATTCGAGAGATTCGTTCCGTCCATGAGCCTGTCGCCGTCCGTGTCCTGCAGAATAGGATGGCTGAAGAGCGCATGATGCTCTTCCCCGTCGACAAGACCATCGAAATCAGTGTCCGGACGCCACGGGTGAGTACTGACGCTGTTGACCGAGTTGGAATCCGCGTTCGGATCCAGCCTGAAGCGAATATTATACTCCCGGATATTCCATAGGCCGTCGCGATCCACATCGCCGTCAGGGCCGAGGTCATTGTATCTGACCAGTACATCATCCCCGACAGGAACGGGATCAACAGGATGAAGTCCGTCCTGAACCTCGTAGCCATCCGGCATTCCGTCACCATCCGAGTCCGCGTTGAACGGGTCAGTGGAATAATCCCATACCGGCCATTGCTCCATGTTCCAGATGATGTGATACAGCAAATCAAACTCGAGCGGACTGTGGCCCGTAAGTGCGTCACGGACGAGGTACTCATCGTAGTTGCTCAGACCATCACCGTCAGCATCTTCATCTGAATCGGTTGGATCATAGGGATTCAAAGCGACCGGCCTGATATTTCCGAAGGCATCGACAACTTCAAACCCATCGGGCATGCCATCACCGTCAGTGTCCCAGTCCGTCGGTCCATCCTTGAACCCGTCTCCATCGAAGTCGCCACCGGGAACCAGGCCTGTAAAGAAGCCTCCGTCTTCGATGCCATCCATATTCTTGTCTGCCACTTCCTGTCCGTCCAGCAGGCTGTCATTATCGGTATCCACGTCCTGTGGATCGGTACCCCAGACAATCACTTCTTTGCCGTCATCCAGATAGTCCGCGTCGGTGTCCCTCAGCGTAGGATTAGCGCCGCCGTAGTACTCACCCAGGTTCACCAGACCATCACCGTCCCCATCCGAAAACGCGTCGACCGGATTCCTGGGATCAAGTGAGTAGTCATACTCCCATCCATCAGGCAACTGGTCATCATCAGTGTCCGCATCGATCGGACTGGTGAAGTCGTTTGTGTTCGCAATCCCGTCCTTACCGCGGAATTCAGCGCCGTTGCTGACACCGTCATTATCAGAGTCGATTTCGGGATCGTTACATTCAATGGCATCCAGCACGCGATTACTGGGACTGCCCTGATACTTGATCTCGAAACCATCCCACATACCATCGCCGTCGGTATCAGTGACATCAGGTCTCGTGTCGGCATACACCTGCGTGCCGGCGGCATGACCCATCGACACCGCAACACTGTCAACAAACTGCGGGACGCCCTGGAATACCGTTCGTGCAGGTTCTTCCATGTGGTTCAGATCGACATAGTGCCCCACCGCGTTGGCCTGGAAACGATCGCAGTCGATCGACGCGGTCACATTTCCGGAGCCGAAATTGTCGATCCCCCGAAGGAAACGGCCCACAAACAGCGCTTCGACCGTCGTAGATCCCTGGACCGCATTCGTGTAAAGAGTCGTCAGAGCGTAGAGGTTCGTCAGTCCGTCAAAACCAGCCTCAGCTCCGTCGGTTTCGCCATCTGAGTCTGAATCGGGCTCGAACGGATTTGCGTTCACTCCATACAGGCGGAAGAGATCATCCTCAATATCATTGGAAAGCCCGTCTCCGTCGGGATCGTCGCCGCCTGCGTAGAGGAAGATGTTCCCGTATCCGAGCACTTCCCGGGCGTCACCGACACCGTCGTATTCCTCGTCCGACTGATACAGGATGAAACTGTTCGTCGTGCCGACACCTGCCGTTACCGTAATACTCCGGATTTGTGAACCGCGATAGCCGCTCTTCGCCAGCGTTACATAATGCTCGCCGACATTCAGGTTCACGAGCGTCGTCGGGGTCGTCGTGGTTGCTCCCCCGGCAACATAAGACGCATCGATTACTGAGCCGTTGACGAAGATAGAGGCTCCGGTGATCGAGTTTCCGTTAATGTCGATGGCCTGGATACGCGCATTGCCGGTCTGGGTCAGCTCCGCCGTGGAGAAAGTGGCTGCGGTCGGTTTCGCCGCGCCTACAACTTCCACGCGCTTGATCGGATACTTGCCGCCGGACAGGGAGACAAGATGCACACCGGCGCCCACAGTGAGCTTCGCAGGAGTGTTCACTCCCGTAGCCTGGCCGTTCAGCAGTATCGGATAGCTTCCTCCGTTCGCCGCCGTAACCTGAATATTTCCAGGCGCATGATTTGTTGAGATGTCGACGATCGTGAGTTCACCTTCCCGCGTAACAACCTCGGGAACAGGATACGTCATGACGGCGCCGCCCTGGACAAAGTGGGACCCCGGCGACATATCGGCAAGCAGGTTTGGAAGGACGGCGTTCGTGCTCCAATCCGGATAGTTGTTGAAAAGCGTGTCGACGCTCCGGGTGTTGTACGTGGTGAAGTTGACCGTCGTCGTGCTGGCGACACCGTTCCATACCCGTGCAAGATGCGTACCGAAGTTGTCCAGATAGACGGGCATGGTCTGCGTTCTCTCGAAGCCGACGCCGAGGAATGAGCGGCTGAGCCCGCGCTCCAACTCGAAGTGCGTGTTGGTGGTTACTGTGTTCGCGTTTGTTGCGTCGATCCACCCCTTCGCTTCCACGGACTCGCGCGAGAATACACCGACGTTCGTCAGAATACCGGAGCCGAACGCGTACACTCCCGTAAAAAGCGTGCCGTTGAAGAACTCTGCCTTGTGCTCCGGCTGCGAGGCCTTGACGTAGTAGTGGCCTTGAGGAAGACCCATGCGGTATCCTCCGATGTCATCCGGAAGCCCCACGATTGCATATCTGCCGTCCGCACCCGTAAGCCCCTCGCCCATGACCTTTCCTGGAAGGACATAGCGGTGCCCGTTGATTACGTTGGTCACGCCGCCCATACCGACCGCGAGTACTTTCGCCCCGGTGAGCGGGCGTCCGTTCACATCGCGAACCCATCCGGAGATCTTCACGCCGGAATAGACGACTACGTCGTCCACCCACCACCCCATGAGATGATTGTTGATCGTATTCTGAACGGTGAAAACAAAACGGACTTCGACGTTGCTCATTCCAGCAAAGGCGCTCAGGTCAGCCGCGCGATGTATCCAGTTCGTGCTGAGGCCCGATCGGACACTCGATACCGGAATCCAGCCCGGATTGTTTCCTCCACGCGCCTGCACAGTGAGGAAATCATTGAAGGGCTCCGTCTCATAGAACTCGTTCCATTCAACAAACAGCGTAGCGGCATTCGTCGGGTTGAAGGCCGGGGGTTGAACCGCGCACTGTATGAGAGCGCCGAGATTGTAGTCCGCATTGAGATTCATGCCCGAGGGGTCCTTCGCCGCGCGAAACGCGTGATTAGTCGTGCGGTCGTGAAGAAGATGCACCTCCAACGGCGTGTTCGTATCTTTCGGGTCGGGGTCGGTGACCGTTCGGTGCCAGATATCAAAAGGCTGGAACAGATTGACAGGATAGTGCAGCCAATTCGTCCAACTGGCGCCTTCGAAATTCTCACGGACATGATAGTCATAGAGCGTCGCCGTCGCGCGATCAGCCCATCCGAGCTGATAGGCACAGCCGTCGCTGACATACGTATTGGTCATGCTGTCGGCACGCAGCGGATTCGATCCATAGAAGTTGACTTCGAAACCGTCATCCAGGCCGTCTTCGTCCGTATCGGCGAGACCGGGATGAGTGCCTGCCGCGATTTCCGCGCCGTCACCGATGCCGTCGCTGTCGCTGTCGCCCGAGTGCGGGTTCCCGCCATATTTAAACTCATTGCTGTTCGCGACACCGTCACCGTCGGGGTCCAGACTGCCGTCCGCGGCACTGAGAGGATTCAACCCGTTATAGACTTCCCATCCGTCCCACGCGCCGTCACCGTCCGTATCAGGATTCGTAGGATCAAGCGTAGCCGTACCGATCGCCGCGGGAAGGCACACGGCGCCATTCGTGAACCACCAGTTGAACTCCTCGTAGTTCGTCAGTCCGTCACCGTCAATATCGGAACTTCCGAACTGATCCGGGTCGCCGGCGACTCCCGTCTTTATGTTGATTGCGCCGTTGTCCAGCGGATTCAGCGCAGGATAGTTGCTGTTTGAAGCTGAAGGATGTAAAGCGTTGTTGGTCGAGTAGCGCCACTCCCACCCGTCCCACATGGAATCTCCATCCGTGTCTATGTTGCACGGCTCAGTACCTATTGCGACTTCAACTGTATCATCGAGACAATCTGAATCGGTGTCTCCCACTCCGGAGAATGTGCCGGCAGAGCGCACCTCTGTATTGTTGTCGAGCCGACCGCCGGCATCCGCCGCGCGAACGCCAAAGCAATACCGGCCGTTGGCCAGTCCGGTGACGAGATAGCTGGTCGCGCCGTTTGTGATTACAACCAGTGTTCCGGTGTCGAATACATCTTCGACCACGCACGGGTTAGTAGAACTGCACGGCACAGATGCCGTCGTCCGATAGACATGATACGCGATGTTGCTTGATGCCGTGACGTCGTCAATGGCCTGATTCCAGGTCAGCAGTACGCCCGTATTCGTGCCGGTTGCGGTCTTCAACCCATCAAATGCCGGGGCCGTGCGGTCGCCGACCCGGATGTAGGTCTGGACAGAGCCACTGGCCTCGAACGTGATGAGAGGTTCACCACCGTAATGATCAACCTGCGGATTCACGCGAAGGGCCGCGTTGGTCTCTATGCCGTTGTAGCCCGCCGAATTCGGTGTGCCGATTCCGTACCAGCTTCCGCCAGCCCACTTCTTCGCCTGAACGGCCGTGTGCCCATTCGTGCCCCCCTGCCATGCCGCGACTACTTCCCCTCTGAAGTTGACGGAGATAGACGAAGAGCCGGGATCACGCGCCGAATTCGTTGACACGCTGAGACCCTCGCAGGCCGTCATGGATGAACCCAGAGCCGTCCATGTCCCTGTATAGCGGGCAGCAAAAACCTGTTTCCGCATGCAGTCCGGATAGCTGTAGACCGGATACTGCACCCACGAGAGATACAGTGTGCCGTTGTATTCGTCCAAATCCGGTGAGGTAAGGTAGGGACCGTTTCCTGCGTCGGGAAGAGAGATCCACGCTGCACCGTTGAAATAGCGGTTCCTGATGAGCAGATTGCTGAGTTCCTGCCATGTCACGGCCGGATAGCCGTTAAGATCAACCATATCCGGCTGAGTTGCCAGCGTCGCGCCGGGAATGCCCGTGCCTGATGCCGATCCAGCGAGTTGCACCCATTGCGTTCCGTTCCACTGCTTCAGATACATGCGGTAGATCGTGCCGCCGTCCAGCTTTGTCTGCCGCCACAGGACCGTAGGTTTTCCGCCGATGATCCGGATAACTGCCATGCCGGCATCATTTGTTGAATTACCGCTGACACCGTTGCCGCTCGCGGAGCCCCCGAGTTCAACCCACTCGGCTCCATTATACTTCTTCACGAAAATGTGATTCGGCTGATTCGGAGCTGATATCTGCTCAGTCCAGGCAACATAGACCGTGCTGCCGTCCACGGCGACGGAAGGACTGACAGAGTTGTTTGTGGAAGATGAGACACCCTCGCCCGCAACCGTTCCTTCGAGTTCCACCCACGAATTCGTCAGACGCAGCCACTGGCCCTGCTGAGTAGCGATATCACCATAGCCGCCATTCCACTCCTGGACATAGATCTGGCTCACGCCGAGAGTGTTGGTCTTCGCGTAAGCTCTGACAGGATCGCCATCGCCGGTTAACGCCATCTTCGGCGTAAGTGTCTGGGTGAACGCGGCCGTACTCAGCAAGATCAGCGCAATGGTCAGACCCGCAGAGAACGCAGAACCCCGGCGGCGCAGTAACCTCTCAGGCGGAGTCCGGGCCCAAGATCGCCAACACATCTTTTTCATTTCACTCGATCCCTTCTCATCTCTGTTTCGTTAATTCAAATACTCGTCTGAAATCACTCTTCAGAGGCATCGGCCTGGTACTCTGCCGTGCGCATTTCCCGCAAAATAGCCTCTTCCTCAGCCTGAAGCGCCTCGAGCCGTCGGAAAAGATCCTTACGTGCGTGCAAGAGATCAATATACTCGGGAACGACCTCCAGGCGGGCCTCCAGCGCCTGTCTTTTTTCGATCATTTCCTTTTCGAGGGCCTTGATCTCCTTGTGAAGGGCAGCGCAGACAGGATCATCATACTCAATATCATGCTGCTTGTTATAGACCTTCTTGGCCGCCTCGCTGATTGCCTCACGGGTTTCCGCGAGAGCCGCGCGAACCTGTTCGAGCTCGTTTGTGAGAGATGAAGATGAAGCGGAGGCGTCATCGCTGTATGCGACCGCCGCAAGAACAAAAAGAGACAGGATCAGCCCATCCCTGATGCGCGAAAACGCTGTAAACATCCGGTTCTGACCTCTTCGGAAAAACAACTAAGGTATTGCGTTTTAATATGCGTGGAAAGAAGTCTCATTGCAATATGTTTTAGACTGAGAAGTCGCTAAATATCGACGATTTCAACCGGACATTCGGGAATTGAAGCGAGAAACAGCCGGCCGTATCGCTTCCCGATGATGCGCGGGTCAAGGACCGCAACGATTCCGGTGTCGGTAGACGATCTGATCAGGCGCCCGATGCCCTGCCGGAATTTAAGAACGGCTTCGGGTAAAGAGTACTCCATGAACGGGTCCCCCCCGCGCTCCCGTATCCGGTCAAAGCGCGCCTTGACGACAGGTTGATCCGGCACGGCAAAGGGAAGTCTGACAATGATGACGTTTCCCAGTGCTTCTCCCCGCACATCGACCCCCATCCAGAAACTGTCCAACCCGAAAAGGACACTGGATTTATCCCGCTTGAACTCCTCGAGCATGACGTGCCGCGGGGTCCCCGTGCCCTGCACCAGCAAGGTCACCCCCATGCTCTCGAGAAACGGACTAACTGTCTCGGCGACCGCTTTCATCATGCGATCGCTCGTGAAGAGAACAAACGCATGCCCCCCGCTCTTCCCCACAAAATGCTCGATCGCTTTCCCCGCCGAGGCTTCAAACTCGGGACTGTTTGGGTCCGGCATGTTCCTCGCGATGAAAACGCGCATCTGACGCGCGTAGTCAAAGGGAGAACCCACTGAAAGGGCTTCGCAGTTCACAGCCCCAACGCGCTCGCAAAAATAGCGCAGGTTCCCGGCCACGCCCAGCGTCGCGCTCGTGAGAACCACGGGCGCAGGCCCCTCGAACAGCATTCGCTGGAGGACGGGCGCCACTTCAACCGGGGCGGAATAGAGCACGGTCTGTTTGCGCCGGCCCTCGCTCCCGACCCAATAGACGTGGTCGTCACAGGACTGATCCAGGAATGCTCCGAGTTCCTTGCGCAGTTCCTCGCCCCGCATCGCCGCCGCATGCAACTCGCCGTAGAGATCCGGGTCATCGATTCCTTTCGCAAGATCGTTCACGCCTCCGATCACTGAGTTGAGCATCTGGATCGCCGTGGTCTGAATGGTCAGCGGCTCCGTTACGACCCGTTGATTGACCCCTCCCTCGAGCGCGGCCCAGTTTCTAATCTCCCTGAGCAGGCGCTTGACCTCCGTTTGCAGTTTGGACACGGCATGCGCGGTCTTCCCGTCACGCATCACTTCCAGCAGTCCTTTCCTTGAGTCGGGCGAGTGCAGCCTCTTAAGCCAGTAGTCGAAGCTGAATTCGGACAGACGGATACCGAGGTAGTCCGAAGCAACAGCTTCCATCTGGTGCGCCTCGTCAACGACCAGGGCACCATAGTCCGGAAGGAAAGACGCTCCTGCCGTACGCAGTTTCAAATCCGAGAACAGGAGGTGGTGGTTGACTACCAGCACGTGCGCCGTCTGCATCGCACTCCTGGCCCTGACATAGTGACAACGCTTGTATTCCGGACACTTGTTCCAGAGACAGTTCCCTGGCTCCACGCAGACCTGACTCCACACCTCGCCGGAAGGCTGCTTACGCATGTCCTGAAGCGTCCCGTCGGACGTGACCTCGGCCCACGAATGGACCGACGATAATTCCTGCTCCGCCTTGTCCTTGAACATATCGGGGCCGAACCGCCTGGCGCGGGCCAAGCGGCGCAGGCAGACGTAGTTCTGCCTGCCCTTGACCAGCACAGCCTTGAAATCGATACCGAGATGCTTGCGAAGAAAGGGGATGTCTTTCAGGAACAACTGCTCCTGCAGACTGATCGTGTAGGTCGCGACCACGACCCGCTTGTCCTCCCTCGCCGCGTGCAGAATCAAGGGAACGAGATAAGCGAAACTTTTTCCAACCCCGGTCCCGGCTTCAACGGCAAGATGATGCGGCGCCGTAACGGACCTCGCAACAGCAGACCCCATTTCAAGCTGTTGAGGGCGGACTTCGTAGGCAAATTCGTCGGATGAAGTCGAACTCTCCAGCGTGCCGCCGGGGCGGAGAAACGCGGCAACCGCACTGAGTAAATCGGATGCGTCCCCTCGCTTCGGCTCTGATATCGGTGAGATCATCCGCTGTCTTTAGCAAAAGAAACGCACTCATCCCACAAAAATGGAAAGTCCGGGCAACTTTCACTTGAAATCCCCGACAAGCACGGCATAGTTAGCTCCGCTTTTTCGGGAGCGAGCGTAGCTCAGTGGTAGAGCTCCACCTTGCCAAGGTGGCTGTCGTGAGTTCGAATCTCATCGCTCGCTCCATTCTTTTGCCTGCTACCCGATACCGGATCCCGACAACCAGATGTCGGATCCCGCTCACCACCCATGAGCGATGAGAGTCGAACTCGTTCGACGGGGAGGCGCGGGGGCGCGCCGGACCGAGGCTGAACGCAGAGAAGCCCCGCAGGGCAAGCCGCTTGGGAAAGCGGCGCAGCAATCTCATCGCTCGCTCCATTCTTTTGCCTGCCACCCGATACCGGATCCCGACAACCAGATGTCGGATCCCGCTCACCACCCATGGCTAATGGTTCATGGGCGATGGAGTTGAGTAGGCAGGCGGATCTTCATCACCGTCCGTTCCCGACACCCGAATCCTCCCGCTTCGACGTTCGATGTTTGATGTTCGATGTTTGATGTTCTATCTTCCCCTCACCATCAACTGACAAAACGGCACAGGAGAACAGACATGGTACTGATCACTCAAAGTGGACCCGAAACACTTTCTATCGGCGGTGACGCTCCGGATTTCAACCTGCCCGGAACGGACGGCAAGAACTACAGCCTGGCGAGTTTTGAAGGCAGTAAGGCAGTCGTCATATCCTTCACCTGCAACCATTGTCCGTATGCCGTCGCATATGAGGATCGCTTCATATCGCTCGCGAAGGAATTCGGTCCGAAGGACGTTGCCTTCCTCGCAATCTGCTGCAACGACGCCGAGAATTACCCGCAGGACAACTTCGAGAACATGAAGAAACATGCCGATCAGGCAGGTTTCAACTTTCCCTATCTGCGCGACGACTCACAAGACGTCGCCAAGGCGTACGGGGCCGTGTGCACCCCCCACCTCTTCCTGCTCGACGGCGCCCGCAAGCTCGTTTACGAGGGGCGCATTGATGACAATTGGCAGGACCCCGGTAGCGTGAAGTCGCAGGATCTGCGCACCGCGATCGAGGCTGTGCTGGCCGGCAACCCCGTCACCAACCCTAATACGAATCCGATGGGTTGCAGTATCAAGTGGAAGTAGCCGCGCGGAGGATGGTGGACGCTCAGGGGCTCGAACCCTGGACCCGCTGATTAAGAGTCAGCTGCTCTACCAACTGAGCTAAGCGTCCGACATCAGGGCGAAGTTCATACCGGAACGCATCCGCGCTTTCAACACCCTTTGAAAGAAAAGTTGACGTAAGCGCCCTGCGCCCTCGCTCCTGGACTCACAAGCTATCTGCTTGCAATCTTCCAAGGTTTGGAAAATCCTGCTCTGGAAACTTCCAAGCCTCGGAAGTTTCTGTTTGTTTGGGCGAGTGGTGAAATTGGCAGACACGCAGGATTTAGGATCCTGTGCCGCAAGGCTTGCGGGTTCGAGTCCCGCCTCGCCCACCAGTCTTCGCTCGGAGCGTCAGCGTAGAGTGAAGACTGTCCGACGCAGCTGAAAGCATCCGGGGACGACCGAGCCGCCCCCCCTACGATCTTCCGATCGGCCCATCTCCTACATCGGATACTTCTTCAGCGCCTCAGCTATCGCGTCGCAGACGTAGTCGATGTTTGTCGGAGTGATCCCCGCTACATTGATGCGGCCGCCCTTGACGATGTAGATGCTTTTCGTATCCCTCAGGAAGTCGACGTGGCTGTTATTCAATCCGCTGAACGAGAACATGCCTTTCTGCCGGGCGATAAACGAGAAGTCAAAGTCTGCCCCGCGATTCCTCAGCGCATCGACAAGGCTCCGCCGCACACCGTTGATGCGGTCACGCATGTCATCCAGCTCTTTGTGCCAGATCGCCGTGAGATGGTCACTCGACAGCACCGTGGAAACGATCATCCCTCCATGCGCCGGAGGATTAGAGTAGAGTACCCGAATTGTTTTCTTCACATGGCTGAACGCCGCGTCCGCGGCCGCCGACGTGGACGCAACAAGCGTGAAGGCGCCAACGCGTTCCTTGTAGAGTCCGAAGTTCTTTGAGAAGGAACTCGCGACGAACATCTCTTCCACTTCCTCCAGGAGAATCCGCAAAGGCTCCGCATCGGTCTCGAGGCCGGAGCCGAATCCCTGGTAGGCAAAATCGACAAAGGGAATCCATCCCTTTTCCGCCGCTATCCGTGCGATCGACTTCCACTCTTCAGGAGAGGGATCGACACCGGTGGGATTATGGCAGCACAGGTGCAGCAGTACGATATCGCCGGCCGGCACGGCCTGGAGATCGCGCTGCATGGCGGCGAAATCCAAACCGCGCGTCTCCGCGTCATAGTAAGAGTACACTTTGACACTCAGTCCGGCAGCCGCGAAAACGCCCTTGTGGTTAGCCCATGTCGGGTTACTCACCCAGATAGTCGCACCCGGAAACTGCTCGGCAATGAAGTCGCCGCCGACACGGATCGCGCCGGTGCCGCCGGGTGTGTGAGCTGTTCTTGCCCTTTTGCCGGTCACGATAGGGTGCTCTCCCCCGACCAGCAGGGACTGAACTATGGCCCCATATTCCGGGGAACCGGGGATAGGCAGATATGTTTTGGACTGATCTTCATCAAGCAGGATTCTCTCGGCCGTCTTGACGCACTCGAGAACGGGCGTCTTGCCACTTTCGTCTTTGTAGACGCCGACACCGAGATTCACCTTGTCAGGATTGTGGTCGGCTTTGAACTCCTCCGTTAAACCTAGAATGGCGTCGGGCGGTGCGGGACTCATCTTCTCAAACATTTCAGACCTCCTGATTCCTAGGGATTAGTGTATCGCCGAGGCGGGATATTAAACAGTTTCCAGAGAGATTCAACTGATTTATGAGCATCGCGGCCTGCAGGAATATCGGGTCACCTATTGCCTTGGGCTGCTGAATATGCTAATTCCCCCGCGCCAAGTACGAGGAACCGACAGAATGAATGACAATAGCAATCTTGTGGATGAAATCCTGACTGGCTTGAAGGCCTGTACGAAGAATTCCACGCGCGCACAGCAATGGATACGCCCATATTCCGGCGGCTTCGACACAGCATCGCAGCATTTCGTTCTCTTCCTCAAGCCGGAAGTCACGGCCCTTCACTTGAACGTGGATGTCGAGGCTGTCCTGAAGCTGGTGACCGACGAGTTGACCAGGTGGGAAGTGCAAACCGCCGGCGTCCGCGTCCTTTCCGCGGCCTATTTGCGCGAACATCAGATCATGAACAACCACTACGGCGTGATAAACAGCATTTCCCTGAACGGGAGGAAGGCCATAACAGCCGCAGCGGACAACAAGCTTGTCGAACTCTTCAGAATCCAGCTTGAGCAAGGCGCGGAAGTACTGGGAGGGCACCAGTTCCTCGAACGGTTTCCGGATTTCACTCCCTTCGGTCTGTCCATCCTGTCGGATAACGTCGGAACAAAGAAACTGGGAGGCGGAACCTACGCACTCCCCGTTTCGATGAATGGCGCCTTCTTCATTGTCCTTAACCCGTTCCACCCGTATCAACTGGAACCCTACACCACTGACGGCCGCGCGATTGTTGTTTTCGAATGCGCGTCGGACAGACCATGGTCGGAGTTGCGCCGTAATCTTGCCGGCGCCACGGATCCGTCCGAAGCGGCGGAAGGCTCAATCCGACAGAAGTTTCTGGACGCAAAGGAAGCCTTGAATCTAGCGGACGTCAGCCAGGGCGCAAACGGGATTCACCTGTCGGCCGGCCCCCTCGAAGGGATGGTCGAAATACAACGTTTCTTCACCGATCATGAGTCCGGGAAAGTGCTCGGTTACGCGGACACCTGTTTCGGAAGACTGCTCGAAAGTGATGCGCCGGGGCTTGATCTGCCCCGCACCTTCTCGGCGAATCCCGGTGTATCCGCCGACGGCGATCAGCAGTCCGCTTTTGATCTGACTGAGGAAATGGATGCTGTCGTAGCAGCTTCTCTTCTCTCTCGCGCCGAGGTTCTCGCATAGAAGGGAGGCCTGCAACCGATGACAACCGCCAACACCATGCCTGAGAAGGCTGCAATTCGCCTCGCCGAACTGGGTACGGACCTCCTGACTGCCCTGGAGAGAGAGGTGTCCGCCGGCCGTCCGATCGACGCCTTTCTGGCGAATGCCTTTCGGCAGAACAGACACTTCGGCTCGCGTGATCGTCGTTTCTTCATGCAACTGGCATTTTCATACTTTCGATGGCGGGGCTGGATCGGCCCCGGCGTCATCGCCAACCCCTCAATCTCGGCCATCGCCGGATATCTGCTTGACGCAGAGAAGGATCACCCCGCCATAGCCGTGCTCGCGCGCGATTGCGGCATGCCCGCGACTGAACTTCAGCCATTGGGCCCGATGTCTCTCAACGAGAAGAGCGAAGCGCTGAAGGCCATCCTCGATCTTGATGCCGCGCCCTCCTCTGTTGATCTTGTTCCTGAATGGACCGCGGACATGCTCCTTCCACAGGAAGGAACTGAGCAATCAGCCGGTCTCCTGAAGTTCATCGAGGCGATTCAGACACGGCCGCCCGTCTGGCTGAGATCCCGCTCCGGTAAAAACGCGCCGTTCGAGAAGGCGCTTGCGAAACGGGAAATCGAATTCCGGAAGCACGCATTCCTTTCGGATGCCTATGCCGTCGAGGCCGGGATAAGGGCGGGCGAAATCCAGCGCGAGACGGGATATCTGTTCGAAATCCAGGATCTTTCCTCCCAGGCTGTTGGCCTCGTATGCGCACCCGCCAGCGGCGAAAAATGGTGGGACGTCTGCGCCGGTGCCGGCGGCAAGGCTTTGCAACTCGCCGATATCGCGCAAGGCAACTGCCTTGTCACAGCCACCGACAGGCGCCCTGCTCCGATCAAAGAACTTCGTTTGCGTGCAAAGCACGCGCAGATCGCGTGTATCCGCCCCAAAGTCGTGGACGTGGTTGCGAAGCCGAAGTCCGATGAGAAATTCGACGGTGTGCTTGTCGATGCTCCCTGCTCAGGCCTCGGAACCTGGTCGCGACATCCTGATGCCCGCTGGCGGACTTCCCCGGAACAGATCAAAAGTCACGCCATCTACCAGCGCCGTATTCTTTCGCGAGCCGCCGAGAATGTCCGCGCGGGCGGATCTCTTGTCTACTCCGTCTGTACGCTCACCACTGCCGAGACCATCGAGACCGTGGCGGGATTCCTTGAAGACCATCCGGCGTTCAGCCTGCAGTCTTTCCCTGATCCTTTGACCGGAAACGCGACAGAGGGCACAGCCTGCATATGGCCATGGGAAGGCCCTTCCGGCGGCATGTTTATCGCCAGATTCACCCACGGCGGATAGCTCGCCGACTTGCGATTCCAGCTTCCTGTGATAATGTGTCGGATCAGCCTGCAGGCTGATTCGACGAGAGGGCCCCGTATGATTGCGTCTGTATTTCTTCTGTCGTGTGGCATTCTGATCGCGGCCTATTTCACCTACGGGCGTTTCCTTGTAACGCGGGTCAAGGGAAGCGAAACGCACACGACGCCTGCTCATAATCTTGAGGACGGCATCGATTTTGTTCCTACTGCCGACCCTGTCGTGTTCGGACACCATTTCAGTTCGATCGCCGGGGCGGGCCCGATCGTTGGCCCGATCGTCGCAGGACTTGCTTTCGGCTGGGCTCCGGCCCTGCTCTGGATCGTAATCGGCTCCATTTTCGTCGGAGGCGTTCACGACTACACATCCCTTATGGCCAGCATCCGCCACGGCGGCCGCACCATCGGTCAGATCTGCCGGCAGTATCTCAGCCCCGTCACCTACTACATGTTCCTCCTTTTCATCTGGTTCACACTGGTCTACGTGCTCATCGTCTTTCTGGATCTCACCGCGACAACTTTTGCTCCCGGCGGCGCGGCTCTCAAGCGCGGCGGAAGTGTCGCGACGGCATCTCTTCTCTACATTCTCATCGCACTTGTTTTCGGCCTCGCAGTCAACAAACTGCGTCTGAAGCTGCGTATGGCTTCATTCATCTTCGTCCCCCTCGTATTCGTTGCGCTGTGGGTCGGATACAGGCTGCCGCTCACGGCTGACATGATTCCTGCATTCCTCGGATCATCGAAGAACACGTGGAGCGCCCTTCTCGTCGTGTACTGCTTCGTTGCTTCGATTACCCCCGTCTGGATTCTTCTGCAGCCGCGGGACTACCTCTCATCCTTCCTCCTGTTCGCGTGCCTTGCAGGCGGTGCGATCGGACTGATTCTTGGAGGAATCGGAGGCACCGTGACGCTTTCCTACCCGGCGTTCATCGGATGGTCGGATCCGCACCTTGGATTTATCTTTCCCGCTCTTTTCATAACGATCGCCTGCGGCGCCGTAAGCGGGTTCCACTCGATAGTCGCTTCGGGAACCACGGCCCGGCAATTGAATACGGAGCATTCCGCGAAGCCCATAGCCTATGGTGGGATGCTGACCGAAGGCGCTTTGGCAGTCGTTGCCCTGGCGGCGGTCATGATGCTCGCGACGAAACCGCAGGGGCAGTCTCCCGTCGCGACGTTCGCGGGTGGAGTTGGAACCTTTCTTGCCACCATGAATGTTGATAAGGACTTCGCCACCACTTTCGCGCTTCTCGCAGTCAGTACGTTTCTCCTGACGACTCTGGATACCTGTACCCGGCTGGCTCGTTTCATCTTCCAGGAACTCTTCGATATCGATGGTTCTGCCGCAAGAATCCTTGCCACCGCGGCCTCACTGGCCATACCCGCGGTCGTCGTGTTCCTGAGCATTCCCGGTCCGGGCGGGACCACGGTTCCGGCCTGGAAGGCGATCTGGCCCGCGTTTGGAACGACCAACCAACTGCTTGCCGCTCTCGCGCTCCTCGTCGTCTTTGCCTGGCTTCGCCACACGGGAAGAAAGGCATGGTTTGTCTTCTGGCCCATGGTCTTCATGGTTATTACGACGCTCACTTCTCTCACCCGGCTGGCCTACGCGAATCTGTTCGGCGGCGGGAGTATTTTCATCGGCGGGTTGAGTGCCGTGCTGGGCCTGCTTGCGGTCGGCGTAGTGATCGACACCACCATCCATCTGCGACGATACGCCGCGCCTGCCGCCTCCCCGGCGGTCGATTCCCCCTGACCCGAATGGCCTGACTTAAGACCAATTTAGGATGCGCCAGGCAGAGAAATGCACAGCCCTGACGGGCTTGACTACAAACAGTAGTTGAAGTTCGCATCGTTTGTAGTCAATGCCGTAAGCCATGTCGTGGCCTTAAGTCAGCGCCGTTTCCCCCTGACCCCCGCCATTTTGGAGCGATTCGGCTTCGCATCGACCTCCGTATATTGTATTCACTACTTCTCATTAAAAAGCCGGGAGATGAACAGTGGATTACGTTCAAAGAGCACGCGAGATTATCGATATCGAGATTGAGGAACTCAACCGGGTGCGGAATTCTCTGAATTCAGATTTCGCTTCGGCGGTTACCATCATCCTGCAGACACTCGAAGACGGGGGGAAGATAGTGGTCACCGGACTGGGAAAGAGCCTGCACATCGGCCAGAAGATTGCGGCGACGTTCAACAGCACCGGCACTTCCGCCGCAGTTCTCCATCCTTCAGAAGCCATGCACGGAGATCTGGGAATTCTCGCCGATGACGATGTTCTGCTTGCGCTCAGTTACTCCGGCGCCTCTGACGAACTGCTGACCCTGCTTCCCGTCATCAAACGCCGGAAAGTCAAAGTGATCTCTATCACCGGCGACGCAGACAGCCCGCTGGCCCGTCACAGTGACGCAGTCATACCCGTTAAGATTCAACGCGAAGCCTGCCCTTTCAACATGGCGCCCACTGCAAGTACGACAGTGACGCTCGCGGTCGGTGACGCGCTCGCCATGATTCTGCTGGAAGCGCGAGGATTTAAGAAGGAAGACTACGCAAAGCTTCATCCGGGCGGCGCAATTGGACGAGCCCTTCTTCTGCGCGTGGCGGACATCATGAGAACCGGCAGCCGGCTCGCCAGCGTCGAAGATTCCGCCAAGGTGCGGGATGCCGTGCTCGCCATGACCAGCGCCCGCGCCGGGGCTCTCGCGGTCACCAACAGCGATCGCAAGGTGCTCGGCATCTTCACGGACGGTGATCTCCGTCGACACCTCACCGAGTCATCCGACGTTGCGGAACTGCCGATTGTGCAGGTCATGACGGCTGATCCAATTACTCTGACCGAAGATCATCTCGCCGTCGATGTGCTGACCTTGTTCGAGACACACAGCATAGATGACCTCATCATCACGGACGGTGAGGGCCGTCTTGTCGGCATGGTGGATATTCAGGATCTTCCCAAGCTGAAGATTCTGTAGAACCCGCTTTCAGAGGGCGAGGCTCACATGAAGTTCGCCC
>JAHIZV010000198.1 GCA_018814445.1 Verrucomicrobiota bacterium
CGAAACCCGAAACCCGAAACTCATGACCACGGTCCACACATCAAACAGTCCGGAAGAGACGCATGCAGTTGCGAGGGATCTGCTTGCGAATCTGACGGTCCCGGCGGTACTGGCCTTGCATGGGGAATTGGGGGCGGGAAAGACTTGCTTCATCCAGGGGTTGGCCGCAGCACTTGGGATACGGGATGCTGTCGGCAGTCCAACGTACACCCTGGTGAATGAGTATCGTGGAAAGCTGCCGCTCTATCATATCGACCTCTATCGCGTGAACAGCGCGCAGGAGGCCTGGGCGCTGGGATTGGATGAGTATCTGGAGGGCGACGGGATTACTGCGATCGAATGGGCGGAAAGGGCGGAATCGCTTTTACCGCAGAATACACTTCATCTGACTTTCGAAGTGTGCTCCGAGACGGACATAAGACGGATTACGGTGCAGAGGGGTCCTCGTTCATGAAGATGCTGGCGATAGAACTATCCACGGCGCAGGGCAGTCTTGCGTTGTTTGATGATGACCGGATCCTTGCCGCGAAGGAATGGAACGAGAACGCCTTTCGCAATCAGCACATCTTCGTAGCGCTGCCTGAGCTGTTTCGTGAAGCGGGCGAAAGTCTCGACGCGGTCGATTGTTTCATGGTCGGTCGCGGGCCCGGGAATTTCTCCGGCCTCCGGATCGGCATTTCCGCCGCACGAGGTTTTGCTCTTCCCGATCAGAAAGAAGTCTATGCGGTCAGCAGTGGCGAGGCCCTGGCCTTATCCGTTTGTGCAGGAGGAAGTGCCGGATCGGTTGCGGTTGTCGGCGACGCCCGCAGGAATATGCTCTGGTTCTGCCTGTTCAGTTATCAAGGAAGTGAACTGAAGAAGGTCGGCGATTGGGAGATTGCAGCGTATGACGAAGCCGCAGAGCGGATCGGTGACGCACAAGTTGTGGTTTCGCCGGACTGGGAAAGACTCAAGGACCGGCTGGCCGGTGGACTGGCGAAACTCTCCTGGCTCGAGGAAAACCGGTTTCCTTCGGCGGTAGACATTGGCCACCTGGGCACGCTCAAGAGGGCGTCGGGCCTTCCATCGGAGGAGTTGGGTCCGCTCTACATGCATCCACCGGTTTTCATCCCGCCCCGCTTCCCTGCTCAGTAGATTCCCGGGGTCAGTTATCCCCTGAAAAGCGCATAGTCGAACACCTTACCACGTCTGTGTAACCTTGTTTCAATAAGGGCTTTGATGGCTGAGCAGATGTGTTTATAATCGCGTTAGAGGCTTAAGAGGTTTACCAGGAGGAACTGAAAATGAAACGTTTCGGTGTTCTTGTCTTGTTTGCACTTTTCTGTGCCGTCGGCTCCGCTTCCGCTCTGACTTGGACAAACTTCACCTTCAGCGTCGATATCGGCGGGGACATGGAGTTCTGCGATCCGAATCAGGATGGAGACGAAGTCCTTGATCCGGGCGACATCTACTACCGGGGTCAGCCGCCCAATCGGTTGAAGGATGACTTCATGATATTCGGTTTCGACCCACGGCCCTCGTCAACGATTGACCGCGTGGATATCATGTGGATTTACGATGACTTCCTGGTTACCAACTTCTTCGATCTGGACGGGGAGGACCAGTTGGGTGAAGAGATCATGATCTTCGATCCCGATCCGCTCGGTTATCCGCACGATCCGGATCCAACGAACGGGTTTCTTCTTAATCCCGCCATGCTTTATTACTCGCTTGATGATGACGATGCGCCGGGCTGGTATGCCGCTCCCGCCATGGGTTTCCCTCTCGGAGATGTTCCGGTCAACTCCTTTCCGGACGCGGGACCTCTCAAGGACGAAATCGTCAGCGGCAAAGGCTGGTACGCATGGCCTCCCGTTCCGGGAAATGCGGTTTCGGACGAAGCGACTCTCGGTATGGCTCCTGATCCCGCCGCATCGCAGGCGGACGATGACGATGTCGATGCGCTCGACAACCAGGAACTGAGGTACTGGTACTGGAGCGTGGATCACGAAGCAACGATGGGGTTGAATCCCGCGACCATTTATATCACCGACCTTTTCGTCGGAAGCCCCAACCGCGCCGTTGCGATTCCTCAGTACATACTGGGTCTGGGAATGACCCCGGGTCCCGATGTAGATGGATTCGAGTTTTGTGTGACAGACGACCCACTGGTGCTTGAAGCGTTCGGCCTGGCGCCCGGCCGGTATCTGGGTGTTCTCTTCTCTGTTGACGAGAATGACCCGATCACGCAGGCGGACGAATCGGGCGGGCTGAACCCGAATACCATCTATATCAGTATGCTGACCGGTGCGTTGCCGTTCCCCCTCTCGACACGTGAAGACGATGTCGATGCAATCACCGTGGGCGAAGAGGAAGAGCAGCCACACCAGGACCTCGACTTCGGCGATGCTCCGGACAGTCCCGTCGCTGCGGCCTACCCAACGCTCCTCGTCAACAACGGGGCGAGGCATACGATTGTCGGGGGAGTTCAAATGGGCGCCCTTATCGACGCCGAAATCGACGGACAGCCGAACGCGGCCGCAACCGGTGATGACAACAACGGCTCCGCCGATGAAGATGGTGTCGTGTTCACGACGCCTCTACAGCCTGGTAATCCGGCGAACATGGATGTGGTTGTATCGGTCGGCGGATATATATCCGCCTGGATTGACTACAGCGCAAACAAGAGCTGGGCGGACGCAGGTGAGCAGATATTCAACCTTGCTGCCGTTACGGCGGGCGTCAATCACTTGAACTTCGTGGTGCCCGGCACTGCCACGGTCACGACACAGACTTACGCCCGGATCCGCTTCCGCACCGCAAATGCAGCCATGTCCTACAACGGCGCCGTCAGTGACGGCGAGGTCGAGGATTACCGCGTTAAAATCCAGGAAGAGGAGCCGGAGCCGACGATGGACTTCGGCGACGCGAACGACCCGACCTATCCGACTCTGCTGGCCAACAATGGTGCAAGGCACCTGGTTGTACCCGGCGTCTTTCTTGGGAAAACCGTCGATACGGAGGCGAACGGTCAGCCCGATGGGACCGCGACTGGAGACGACAACAATCCGCCTGCAAGTCTCGATGACGAGGACGGTCTGAAACTTCCCGGGTACTTCCTGAAAGGGCAGACTTATTGGATTCCCGTCGAAGCATCCACGAACGGTTTCATCATGGGGTGGATCGACTTCTCAATGGATGGCGATTGGAACGACGCGTTTGAACTGGTGATGAATTCGGTCCCGCTTGTACCGGGTACGAACTTCGTCCAGGTCATCGTGCCCGCGGTCTACGGCGCAGGGGGTCCTGACGCGCGTTTCCGGTTTACCACCAATCAGTTGCCTGCCCTTTCGTACACGGGCTTTGTGAACAACGGCGAGGTCGAGGACTATGAGGTCATCGTCAGTGACGCTGATTTCGGCGATGCGCCGGCCCCTTACCTGACGGTGTTTGCGAGCAACGGAGCGCGCCACGTGACCGGCGGTCCGCTCTTCCTCGGGACCAATGTGGATTCGGAAGTGGATGGTCAGCCCGATCCGAACGCGCTGGGCGACGACAACGCGGGCGATGACGAGAACGGCGTGACGCCGAGCGGCG
>JAHIZV010000011.1 GCA_018814445.1 Verrucomicrobiota bacterium
ATTCGGCATTCCCGAGAAATCGCCGGAGTCGACGCACACGCCGTCCTCGACGTAGGCGTCTTCCATCTCTTCCAGTTTAAGCGGCTGTTCCGGGTTCTGGATCGAAATGCGAATGGGCAGAGCGTACTTCTTTGCAAAAGCCCAATCGCGCGTGTCATGCGCGGGAACCGCCATGACGGCTCCGGTCCCGTATTCCATCAACACGTAGTCGCCGACCCACAGCGGTATTTTCTCATCGTTGTAAGGATTCACCACGTAGCGTCCGGTGAAGACGCCGTTCTTCTCGAACTCGTCGGAAGTCCGGTCGATTGAAGACATCAAACCGGTCTTGCGAATGAACCCTCTGACCTCCTCTTCCTCCGGCAGGTCCTTCACCATGTCGAGGAGCGCGGGATACTCTGGTGCGAGAACCATGTAGGTACATCCGAATATCGTGTCGACGCGGGTAGTGAAGCACGGAACGACATCTTCGGGGTCCGTGACGCCGTCCTGCCGCGGGACGAGTTTGAAGTCGACATGAGTTCCTTCGCTGCGTCCGATCCAGTTGGCCTGCATCGTCTTCACCCGCTCGGGCCAGCCGGGAAGTCTATCAAGGTCGTCGAGCAGGCGTTGAGCGTAGTCCGTGATCCTGAGAAACCATTGTTCCAGGTTCTTCTTCTCGACAACGTGATCGCACCGTTCGCATTTCTCGTCGATGACCTGTTCGTTGGCCAGAACGGTTGCGCAGGAGGGACACCAGTTCACCGGGGCCTTCTTCCGGTAGGCGAGCCCCTTCTCATGGAGTTTCAGAAACAGCCACTGCGTCCACCGGTAATAGTCGGGCTCGCAGGAGGCGACTTCCCGGTCCCAGTCGTAACAGCATCCCCATTCGGCGAGCTGGCGTTTGATGTTGGCGATGTTGTCGAGCGTGCTTTTGCGGGGGTGCGTGCCTGTTTTAATAGCGGCGTTTTCCGCGGGCAGGCCGAAGGCATCCCATCCCATGGGCGGAAGGACATTGAAGCCCTGCATCTTCTTGTAGCGGGCGACCGCGTCACCGATGATGTAGTTTCGTCCGTGGCCGACATGCAGTGTGCCGGACGGGTAGGGGAACATCATCAGGCAGTAGTACTTGTTTCCGGCGTCTGCGGTATCGACCTTGAACAGTTTCTGCTCGTCCCAGTACTTCTGCCATCTGGGTTCGACGTCCTGAAATGGGTACTTCTCTTTCATAGCAATATTCCGGTTCGGAGATCGTTCACACCGCCTAACATCGGGTCCTGGAAAAGGCGATAGTTAAAGCACGTTTTGAAGTTCCTGAACAGAGGAAAACCCCAAGAAAAGCGGCGGATTTCGTTCTCTTATGGTTCCACATTTATTGTTGTAGAATGCCCATGCGGCCTATAGTATGCCGTACCAATACAAAGGGGACACAAAGGCGTTTCAAAAAAGGACACCTTAGCCCCCGCGTCTATTTTGATTTGATTCAAATGAGATCGGTTATAGGACCAGAAGAAAGACAATGGAGTAGCAGGCTATGAAAACGTTTCTGCTGTATGCCCTTATCACCGCCGTTTCCATGGCGGTTTTTGTTCTCCCCGTTGCGGCGCAGGAGGCTGAGAGTCCTTCCGGTTTGTCGGCGGCCCCGGCAGAGGACGCGCAACTGGCTGACGAAATCGCCGCGCTGGAAGAACTGCGCTCCAAGCTTCGTCAGGAACTCGCCGTTATTCGGGAGTCGGATGGAGCCGAAGCTGAAGAGGAAGTTACAGAGGAAACAAATGGTGGTCTGGGATCAAGACTCCGCGCCCGCTTGAAAGCTCTGCGGGGCAGTCGTGAGGAAAGGCCCGCGTCCGTGCTCGTGAGGCCGGAGCCCGCGCCGCCCGAGCCCGCGCGGCCGGAACCTGCGCCCGCGGAAGTTGCTCCCGCCCGCGCTCCGAGAATCGTTGTAGAGACCCAACCTGAACCGCAAGCGCAGCCCCGTCGCGCGGTTCCTCCCGCTCAGCCCGCGCCGCAGACGAGCCGTGAACTTCGCAACGTAATGTCAGAGCTGCAGGAATTTAAGACTACGCAGACGAAAGAGTGGCAGGCATGGCGTGCCGCTGAGGCGCGCAATCGCGCCGAGCAGGCTGTCGTCGCCCGGAGACAGACGGATGAGCTTCGCCAGCAGTTGAGGGGCGAACTTCAGGAATGGGTCCGTACGCAGTCCAGAGAAGTGGACGCTCAGCGTGAGGCGGTGTCCACACTCCGTGACGAGCTCAAATCGGATCTCGCCAAGACACAGAAGGCCGGTGTGGCGGCTGCAGTCGCGGACCTCGAGAAGGAGCGCAAAGAAGTCGCATCATTGAAGGATGAACTTCTAAGCGCGATTGCCGAAGCTCGCAAAGGCGATGAGCGCGCGTGGACAAAAGAGGTGGCCGCGCAGAAGAAGGCTCTTGCCGAACTGACCAAAGATTTCGAATCGTTGCGCGCCAGTCCGGCGACAGCCGCAGCCGACACCGGTGCTCAGCGCCAGGCATTTGAAGAACTCAGCGCGCGGATGGAGTCACAGCAGAAGCTGATGGTTGCCGCGTCCGAGTCTGCTTCGAAACAGCAAAAAGCCTTGGAGGAACTCAGCCTTCGTCTCGAACAGCAGACGGCTGCCGCGTCACCGGATGCCAAGGAGATGGCTTCGCAGAGGAAAGCGATACAGGATCTTCGTCGCGAGTTTGACGCCCGGATCAAAGGCGTCGCCTCGATTGCGGCCCTGCATGAACTTGCTTCGAGCGTCGAGTCTCAGCTTAAGGATGTCCCCTCGGGCAAGGATCTGCAGAAACAGCAGGAGTTGATCGAGGGCGTTGCCGCGCGTGTTGACGCGAAGCTGAACGACGTTCCTTCTTCGAAAGATGTGAATAAGCAGAAGAAAGCCATTGACGAGCTTGCCGAGCAGTTGAAGGTGAGCCTGGCGGCGGTTCCCAGTGCCAAAGAGGTCGCGTCACAGCAGAACGCGATCGACCGTCTCGCGAAGAAACTTGAGGAAAGTCTCAAGGACGCACCTTCGGAGAAAGCACTTCAGGCTCAGCAGAAGGCCGTCGAGAAGCTTGAAGCGAAAATTGCAGAGCAGGCGGCGGTATCAGCTTCTCTTGAAGACGTCGTAGCGCAGCGCGCCCTGATAGACCAGCTTGCCAAAGAGCTTCAGATCCAGGGCCAGTCGGCTCTTACCGCGAAAGATATTGCCGCACAGCAGAAGACCATAGAGTCCCTGGACAAGAAGCTGGCGAAGATAAGCGAATCGGCCGCAACTGAAGACCAGATCGCGGCGCAGCAGAAAGCTATCGATGCTCTCAGCCGGCAACTTGACGAGCAGCTCGCCGGCCTCGTTCCCGTAATCAAGAAGGTTTCTGAACAGCAGAAGTCGATTGACGGTCTGAGTGCCGATCTCGCCACGCAGAAAGAAGATGTAGGGAAACAGGCCGCCAAAGCGGCATCAGCTCAATACAAAGCGGCGCGTGAAGACCTGTTGGCTCTTAAGTCCGACCTGGAAAAAGATATCAACACCACGCTTAAGGCGATAGCGGCGGCCAGGGAGAAGGAAGCAAAAGAGACGCGCATTGCGCTTGGAGAGCAGGAGGCCGATCTGCGCAAAGAAATCATTTCTCTGGCGACCGACCTGAATGGCAAGTTTGAGAAGCAGACAGAGCTGAACCGACAGACGCTCCTTGAGAGCGTTGAGGCCGCACAACAGGATCAGGCGGGTGTCCACGCAGAGATAAAGGCTATGTCCGATGATATTTCCCGGCAATTTGAAGAAGAGCGGAAAGCCAACGTGCGGCGCATCGAAGTCAACAAAGCCGATCTGCGCAAAGAGTTCTCGACGCTGACGACGGATATGTACGCGAAATTTGAGGAGCAGGCCATCGACAGCCGCAAGCGCGCCGAGGTGGAGATGG
>JAHIZV010000199.1 GCA_018814445.1 Verrucomicrobiota bacterium
TCTGCGGATACACCCATCGGCTACTCCGTTACCCTCGCTATCCTCCGCAACATGAAGCGGGCCTACTACTCTCCTGTGCGTGCCGACCATTTTGGTCTCGCCTTTACACACTACACGCACTTCACGTCACCGATCCGCAGATATCCGGATCTCGTAGTTCATCGCATCCTGAAATCAATTGAGGACAACGCTCGCCCGCCCCATTCGAAGGAAGACATTCGCGACATAGCCGAGCACTGCAGCATGATGGAGCGGCAGGCGGACGAGGCCGAACGGGAAAGCATCGACATCAAGCGTGTCGAGTACTACCAGAACTGCCTGTGGTCAGGACGGACAGGCCCCTACAAAGCTACGGTTGTCTCCATAGCCGGTCGAGGTCTTATCGTGGAGCTGCGCGATAGTCTCCAGAGAGGAATGATTGCGTATTCGTCTCTTACGGATGACTACTATGCCGTTGACCGTGATCACGGAACTGTCACAGGGAGAAGACACGGCCGCCGTTTCGGTCTGGGGGATGTTCTTGATGTCGAACTTGAGCGGGTCGATTCGGCGCGGCGTTTCGTGGACTTCCGGCTCGATATGCCCGCACCTCGCCGCAGGCGCGGACGGAAGCGGAGGACTACCTGATCAGGTAGATAAGTTTCTGTTCTTCTCCCCCGCGTTCTATGTCAAGAACCACGGCATTGACGCGATCGTTTACAAATTCACGAATGAAGTACTCAGCGCGCGCGCGGCTTGTCATCCTCATCGAGTTGACTTTACGCACGGTATCGCCCTCCCTGAGCCCGACTGCGTCGTAGAAATCCTTCTCACCTTCGGTCTCAAGATAGTATCCGGCAATCACACCTTCGGTGTAATCGGGCTTCATTGACATGAAGAGATCAGCCAGGCGCTCTGCATCATTAAGGACCTCATCGTAGTACTCCATAAGGGCTTCCCGTTTGAATACCCACTGTGACTCCCCCACCCTCTTTCCAAATATCGAGGTTTCAAGAGCCGGCATTTCTTCAAACGTTCTGGGCGCGTCTTTTCTGGCCTTTTCAGCTTGTACTGAGCCTCCCATGAAGCTGAGCCGCAACACTTCATCCACACCGCCGGATCGCAAGACCACGCGGTCACTGTAGATTCTTGCCACCTCGTATTCCTCGATGGGATCTCCCTCAGAGACGAGAAACTGTTTCTTCTTCTCCAGATCGTCCAGAATGGCTTTCCGCAGAGTCTTCTCCGTTGAGGTGTTTCCCGAAGTGAAGGAGAAGAAAGTCCCTGCCAGCCGGAATCTCCTCGCAAGCGAATCCGCCTCCTGCGTGTCGCTCTCGCCTCTCTTGCGAAACACGTTCCAATCGGCTTCTGAGAAATCCGGTGTCTCCGGCCAGCTGAGAACCTCTACTGCATGAGCCGCTTGAATCGGCGATGAAGGCAGCGTGGAGTATTCCCAGAGGAAAACGGCGCACACAGCAAGGGCGACGAGCAGTAGAATCCATCTGCCCGTATCCAGAACTTTCTGCCAGGATTCAGTAGTCATACGAACAATAACTCGGTGAACAGAGGCTGTAAGCCGGATCCTGTAAACCAGGCTGTGTGAACAGCCGGATCCCGGTCATTTATCTTTGCGATCAACCCGGAACTGCAGCCGCAATAAGCGACAACGAGACGGGCCGCCTCCTCCAGTTCCCTATTTGATCTTGCTCCGGATGGGGTTTGCTCTGCCCCCTCGATCGCTCTCGGGGCGGTGGTCTCTTACACCACCTTTTCACCCTTACCCCGACCACGCCGCAAGGCGGGTGTCGGGGCGGTATATTCTCTGTCGCACTTTCCATCCTCTTCGTTTGCCGAAGAGTCCCCGGCACATATCTGAGCCGGGCATCCTGCCCTGTGGAGTCCGGACTTTCCTCCCCGGCATCTGCCTTACGGCATCGTCGGGGCGACCAGACGCCTCTATTCACCGATATCAATGAACTCGCTTGAGATGAATATACGCCAGAGCGGGAGATATTGCACTACTCAGAAGTGCAGGAAAAGAGGAAAAGAGGAAGTCTGCCACACACGCGGCGTAGCTGTTCAGGGCTGCCAGTAGAGGATGCGTCCACAATAACTGCACAGGACAAGATCGAGTCCTTTTCTGGCATCGTGTACAAGGTGGGGGGGAATCTTCATGTGGCACCCGCCACAGGTGTCCCGCTCAACCGGCACGAGAGCGAAATCCCTGGTATGATTCATGATCCTTTCGTACCGGCTTAGCCACTCCTCCTCGATGTCCTTCGAGTAGTTCTCGCGGTCGATGTTCAGATCATGAAGTTCAGCCTCGATATTTGAGACTCGTGTATCGAGCGCAGCGACTTCTTCGGCAACCAGCCGCTCCTCTTCCTTCAGTTCGCCCTCTTTCTCAGCGACGTTCTTCTTCTCAGATTCGACTTCGTCAAGAATGCCTATTTCCCTGTCCTCGAGGTCACTGATCTGATTCTCAACGCCTTCGATCTCTCCCTCGAGAGTACGGTATTCGTCGTTGCTTTTGACCTGGAACTGTTGATTGCGATATTTCGCTATCTTTTCCTGGCAGGCCTGAATCTCGCCCTCGGTCTCCTTGATGGCGAGTTGCTTGACCTTAAGCCCTTCCTGGGCCTTCTGAAGCGCTTCTCGATGAGCTTCCAGACGCGATTGGATGGTCTCTTTGCGGGCAGGGATGTCGGCAGTCTCCTGGTTGAGTTTCGCAATCTTGCGATCTCTCTCCTGAAGAATCAGTAATCTCTCAAGCATTGTTGACACGTGGTGGCCGCGCTCCTTTTCAGGCTGATAATTTTGGAGCGTCAGTCTAGCGGGGGTCCGCGCTCAAGTCAACCTGCCGAGGAATTAGATTCCCTCGCGACTTTTCCATTCAGCAGGGCATTCTTACGTATCTCGTTCCAGTCAACGCTCAGGGGGATTACGCCCTTTTCGATCATTCTCCGGACATATTTGGCGATGACATCCGTTTCCAGATTTACCGTGGAGCCCTCGCCCAGCCCTGAGAGGTCCGTATTGTCCCATGTATGAGGAATAATATGGACATCGAATGACTCATCCGCGAGAGCGGCCACGGTCAAGCTGATACCATCGATTGCGACGGAGCCCTTGAAAACCACTTCCTCTATGAGCTCGTTGGGACAGGCGACAGTCACAATCCGGTCTCGGCCAATCGCCCGGATACTTTTCAATACACCCACGCCATCGATGTGCCCGCTGACTACGTGACCCCCAAGCGGATCGCCGTGCCTGACGGCACGCTCAAGATTAACAACACTGCCAAGTTGCTTCTTCCCCAGATTAGTCCTCGCAAAAGTTTCCTGCAGAACGTCAAACTGCAACCTGTTCTCCGTATGCGCAACGAGCGTCAGACAGACGCCGTTGACCGCTATGCTCTCGCCGGTTTCCAGTGCGTCTTCCCATGGGGCAACTTCGATGCACAAGCGTCCGGTCGCAGCATCCGTCTGCATCTCGCTGACTCTTCCCGCTTTCTGAATGATGCCTGTAAACATATCTTCTACTCCGGTCGCGCCGTAATCAGAACGTCAGATCCCATTCCCATAATCGAAGTGAATTCTATGGCCGGTGCGTCCTTGATGCTCCATCCTCCCCCACCGACAGCGGGCCGCCCGGTTCTCCCGAGGAACTTGGGCGAGACAAAAAACAGGTACTCGTCCACAAGGTTCTCCCGGATAAGACTGGCCGCGATTTCGCCTCCACCCTCACACAGAATATGAAGCAGGCCCATCTTTCCGAGTCGTTTCATGAGATCCCGCAGCGAGAGATGTTTTCCACTCCGGCGGACCATGAGCACTTGGGCGCCCGCAGCTTCCGTCAACTTGATAAACTGTCTAGATACTCCAGCAGAAGCGGCAATGATCGTCTGTTTGCCTTTCCCATCGCTCAGCACCTTCGAACAGGCCTGAGTCCTGCCGTTCGTATCGACAATAATCCTGTAGGGTTTGCGTCCGCCCGCAGGTCTCGGCAGGAGACCCGGGTTGTCGGCCATCACGGTCCCGCTTCCCACAAGAACCCCATCGACACGGCGACGAACGTCCTGCACGAAAAGACGGGCCTCCGGTCCCGTGATCCATCGCGATTTACCTTTTGAATCGGCGATGCGTCCGTCGACGGTAATGCCCAGCTTCAGAGTAATGAAAGGCCTATGCTTTATGACACTTGTAGCAAATGGCTCGATGAGACGCTCTGCACTGTCGGCGCAGACGCCTTCTGTAACATCTAAACCCGCCTGTT
Source organism: Verrucomicrobiota bacterium (assembly GCA_018814445.1). GTDB lineage: Bacteria > Verrucomicrobiota > Kiritimatiellia > JAHIZV01 > JAHIZV01 > JAHIZV01. Next base: position 4,255 of record JAHIZV010000199.1, read on the forward strand.
GAAGCAGTCTGACCCCTCGTCCTCCGTTGTGCGGGTTAGGATCGCGAATGGGGATAACGACTCTTTTCACCCCGGCCGCGAGAATCGCGTCCGTGCATGGCGGCGTTTTGCCGTGCGTCGAACAGGGCTCCAGGGTTACGTAGAGATCTGCATCCTTTGCGCGTTTCCCCGCCGCCTTCAACGCATCAATTTCGGCGTGCGCACTGCCAGCCTTCCTATGGAAGCCTTCGCCTACAATCCGGCCACGCTTGACGATTACGGCACCGACGGGCGGATTCGGACGGGTGAGCCCCTCGCCCTTCCTCGCCAATTGAAGAGCCCTTTCCATGAATCTTGAATCAATGTCATCTGCGGAGGTCATCGCCATTTACTCCTGCCCGACTCCGAGGATTGCATCAACAAAACTGGTGCTGTCGAAGGGAACCAGATCATCCTCGTGCTCTCCAAGTCCGACATAACGTATCGGCACACCCAGCTCGCGCTTGACCGAGAAGATGAAACCGCCCTTCGAGGACCCGTCCAGCTTCGCAACGACGACTCCCGTGATCGGCGTCGCCTCATGGAACACCTTCGCCTGAGAGAGCGCGTTCTGCCCAAGAGACGCATCGAGAACAATCCATGTTTCGTCCGGCTTCCCCGCCATTCGTTTCGCCAGCGCATGCTTCACTTTCGCGAGTTCTTTCATCAACGGCTGTTTCGTATGCATCCTGCCTGCGGTGTCGATCAAAAGAACATCCGCCGATCGTGCGACTGCGGCGTCGAGGGCATCATATGCA
>JAHIZV010000200.1 GCA_018814445.1 Verrucomicrobiota bacterium
CAGGGCTGTGCCTTTCTTTGGCCGCTGCATCCTGAAGGCGCCTTAAGTCAGCCGGATGCGACTGAATCGACGCGAGTTGCAGACCCGGTTCCGCGGCATTTTCAAGATTTCCTCGTCATACGACCTCAAAGTGCTGGACTTGGCCCCGATTTCTCCCACAATCGCGATTCAAAATTGACCCCGCAGGAAGGGCATCCGACGATGGGTAAAGCATACAGAAAAGCACTTATAGCACTCGAAGACGGCACTTGCTTCGAGGGCCGTGCTTTTGCCGGATCGGGGGAAACGTTCGGTGAACTGGTCTTCAACACCTCCATGACCGGATACCAGGAGATTCTGACCGATCCCTCCTATCACGGCCAGATCGTGACCTTGACCTACCCGCTCATAGGCAACTACGGCATTAACGAAGAGGACATGGAATCCGGCAAACCCCAGGCGGCCGGACTGGTCGTCGGCGAATGCAGCCGGATCCGCAGTAACTGGCGCAGTACGATCAGCCTTCCCGAATATCTCGAAGCCAACGGAATCCTCGGCGTCGACGATATCGACACCCGGGCCGTCACACTCCACATCCGCTCGAAAGGGGCGATGAAATGTGTGATATCCACTGAGGACCTCGACAGAGACAGCCTTGTTCAGAAGGCTAAGAATTCCTCCGGACTCGTCGGTCGAGACCTGTCCTCGGAAGTCTCCACGAAGGACAGCTTCGTCTGGCCCGGCCCCCACGCTCAGCGCGAGAAGTTCTCCACGATCCAGAAGAATGTGAACGAGGCCTACGATGATTGGGCCGCGCCGCGGGATTCATTCCGGGTCGCCGTCATCGATTGCGGAATCAAGATCAACCAGCTCCGCATGATGGCGAAGATGGGCTGGACGCTGGAAGTGTTTCCGAACTCGACAGCCGCCGAGAAGATTCTCGCAACGAAGCCGGACGGCGTGTTCATCTCGAACGGTCCCGGCGATCCCGAAGGCGTACCGCAGGTAGCCGCTGAAATCGGGAAGATTCTGAAAGCCGGTATTCCCACGTTTGGTATCTGCTTCGGACACCAGTTGATCGCACTGGCGCTCGGAGGAAAAACGTACAAGTTGAAGTTCGGCCATCGCGGCGGAAATCAGCCGGTCAAAGACCTGACAACAGGCGAAGTGGAAATCACCTCCCAGAACCACGGTTTCTGCGTCGATATCGAGTCCCTCGGCGACGAGGTGGAAACCACCCACGTGAACTTGAACGACAACACCTCCGAAGGGCTTCGACACAAGGTGCTGCCGGTCTTCTCGGTTCAGTATCACCCGGAGGCATGCCCCGGCCCCCACGACTCAACATACCTCTTCGAACGCTTCTCGAAACTGATGAGAGAGCAAAATAGGTAGACCCCCTCTTTGAACTCTAAACTCCGAACTTTGAACTAAGATGACTCACGACTGGATAGCCATTCTCGATTTCGGATCGCAATACAGCCAGCTCATCGCGCGCCGGATACGCGAACAGCATGTATACTGCGAACTGCTTCGCTTCGACACTGCGGCCGCGGAACTGGCATCTCGTAAACCCCGTGGGATTGTGCTCTCCGGAGGACCTGCCAGCGTCCTCGAAGATGGTTCACCGGCCTGTGATAGCGCGCTTTTCGAAATGGGCATTCCCGTACTCGGCATCTGTTACGGCATGCAGCTCATGGCGAAGACGCTCGGAGGCGTTGTTGAACCGGGCGACAGCCGTGAGTTCGGCGGCGCGGAAATCGGACTTGAGGATGCCTCATCAATCTTCAAAACTCTGCCGTCTGCTCTGCACGTGTGGATGAGTCATGGAGACCAGGTGGCTCAAATGCCCGCAGGCTTCGAGAAGCTTGCCTCTACCGGCACCTGCCCCGTCGCGGCTATGGGCAGTCGTGAGAAGAATCTGTTCGGCCTGCAGTTCCACCCCGAAGTCGTACACACGCCGTGCGGTAAAGACATTCTCCGAAACTTTATCTTCGATATCTGCGGATGCGCCGGCGACTGGGACATGGCCCACTTCATTACCGAAAACGTGAATGCCATACGCAAGCGGGTCGGCAGCGATCATGTCCTTCTGGGACTGAGCGGTGGTGTGGATTCATCGGTGGCCGCCGCCCTGATACACAGAGCTATCGGGAAGCAACTCCATTGCGTCTTCGTCAACAACGGTGTCCTGCGGCACGGTGAAGCCAATCAAGTGCGGGATCTTTTCGGCGACGCATTCGGTATGGATCTGCACGTTGCTGATGCTTCAGACCTGTTCCTCGATCGGCTTAAAGGCATTACCGATCCCGAACAGAAACGCAAGATCATCGGCAATACGTTCATCGACGTATTCTCCAAAGAGGCAAAGGAAGTCGGCGAGTTCAAGTTCCTCGCGCAGGGGACGCTGTATCCCGACGTGATCGAGAGCATCTCACCTATCGGGGGCCCTTCGGCAACGATCAAGAGCCACCACAACGTCGGCGGACTGCCTGACGATCTCAACTTCGAACTGATCGAGCCTTTGAGAGAGCTCTTCAAGGACGAGGTCCGCGAGCTTGGCAGAGAACTCGGACTCCCCGACTACGTCGTAGACAGACAGCCGTTCCCCGGCCCCGGCCTGGCGGTGCGTATTCTCGGCGAGGTGAACGCTGAAAACGTCAGACTTCTTCAACAGGCAGATCTGCGCGTGCAGGAAGAGGTCCGAAAACTGCCGAACTACAAAGACATCTGGCAGTCGTTCGCCGTGCTTCTTCCCATTCAGTCAGTCGGCGTAATGGGAGACGGCAGGACCTATGAGAACGTGGTCGCGATTCGAGCGGTCCAGAGCCTCGACGGCATGACCGCCGATTGGTTCCATCTGCCCTACGAAACGCTCGAAGCTATTTCATCAAGAATCATCAACGAAGTCCGCGGCATAAACAGAGTGGTCTTCGACATAAGTTCAAAACCTCCCAGCACCATTGAATGGGAATGAAGAGAAACCTGAGACCTGAAACCTGAGTGGGTTTGGAAACCTGAGTATGAGGAATTCGAGGAAAGAGGAGTTTAGAGAGCGGACGAAGCGTTTTGCGTCTTTGATTATCCGGCTGTACTGCGCTCTTCCGAAGACCCGGGCGGAGGTTCAGGTTATTGGAAAACAACTGCTCCGTTCCGGCACTTCTGTCGCGGCAACTACAGAGAGGCTTCCAGATCACGGTCTTCGGCTGAATTCATTTCGAAAATCGAGCTGTGCGCGCAGGAAGCGGATGAAACCCAGATGTGGTTGGAGCTACTGCGTGATGACTGCAAGGTCAATGTTCCGGGACTTGCACATTCACTCCAAGAATCCGACGAACTTATTTCTATTTTCGTCACAATGTCAAAGAACGTAAAGAGAGGGTGCGATGACGCCTAGAACTCAGTTTTCAGGTCTCCGGTTTCAGGTTTCAGGTCTCAGGTTTCAGGTTTCAGGTTTCAGGAGCTAGTCATGCCTCGCAGAGACGACATTAAGAAGATCATGTTGATTGGGTCCGGACCGATTATTATCGGTCAGGCTTGCGAGTTTGATTACTCCGGCACGCAGGCCTGTAAGGCTTTGCGTGAGGAAGGCTATGAAGTCATCCTCGTGAATAGCAATCCGGCTACGATCATGACGGATCCGGAGACGGCCGACCGGACTTACATCGAGCCGATCACGCCTGAAGTCGTTGCTAAAATCATCGAGAAAGAGCGCCCCGATGCTCTACTTCCCACGCTTGGCGGACAGACCGGACTTAATGTGTCCGTGGCTGTCGCGGAGATGGGCGTACTCGAGAAATTCGGCGTCGAAATGATCGGCGCCAACGTCGAAGTCATCAAGCGCGCCGAAGAGCGCGAACCTTTCAAACAGGCCATGAAATCGGTCGGCCTGGAATGTCTCTACAGCGAGCAGGTCACAACTGTTGATCAAGCCGCGGCCGTCGCCGAGAAGATCGGGTTCCCGATCATCGTCCGGCCAAGCTTCACCCTCGGGGGAACGGGCGGCGGCACGGCCCGCAACATGGAGGAACTTCGAAAGATCGCGGCAGGCGGGTTGAAGGCCAGCATGACGACGGAAGTGCTTATAGAGGAATCCGTCTGGGGCTGGAAAGAGTTCGAGATGGAGGTCATGCGCGACAGGAAAGACAATGTCGTCATCATCTGCTCTATCGAGAACCTCGACCCCATGGGCATTCATACGGGTGACAGCATTACGGTGGCGCCGGCGCAGACGCTGTCGGATCCGGAGTACCAGCGCATGCGCGATGCCAGCATCAAGGTCATGCGCGCGATCGGCGTCGAAACCGGCGGATCCAATGTTCAATTCGCCATTCATCCGGAAACCGGCCGAATGGTTGTGATTGAAATGAATCCCCGCGTCTCGCGGAGTTCCGCGCTGGCAAGCAAGGCCACGGGTTTCCCGATAGCGAAGATCGCCGCAAAGCTGGCCGTCGGCTACACGCTTGATGAACTCCCGAATGACATTACGCGCGAAACACCAGCCAGCTTTGAGCCGACGATCGATTACTGCGTCGTGAAGGTTCCCCGCTTTGCTTTTGAGAAGTTCCCCGGCGCAGAACCGGTCCTGGGCGTAAGTATGAAGTCCGTCGGCGAGACGATGGCCATCGGAAAGAACTTCAGAGAATCCCTGCAGAAGGCTCTTCGCGGACTCGAGATTGGCATAGATGGACTGGGGCTCAAGGTCGAAGAGATGATTGACCGCGAGAACTACAGGCATGAACTCACGGTCCCCAGCACAGACAGGATCTTCTATATCAAGCATGCCCTGAAAGAGGGCATGAGCGTCCAGGAAATCTCCGACACCACCAGGATTGACCCCTGGTTCATCGACAACATCGCACAGATCAACGAGATCGAACACGAGATCATCCTGGCGCCGGACGCGAAACCGCTCAACGCCGACTTGTTGAGGACGGCGAAGAGCAGCGGGTTCTCCGATCTGCAGATTGCGGCTCTGCACGGCGGACACTTCTCCGAACACGATGTCAGGCGCGACCGGATTGAGAAAGGAATCAAGCCTGTCTACCGCTGCGTGGACACATGCGCCGGTGAGTTCGAGGCCTATACCCCGTACTTCTACTCAAGTTACGCACAGCGCGACGAATCGGCTCCGTCCGATAAGAAGAAGATCATCATTCTCGGCAGCGGACCTAACCGCATCGGCCAGGGCATCGAGTTCGACTACTGCTGTGTGCATACCGTGATGGCTCTAAGCGAACTCGGCTATGAAACCATCATGGTCAACAGCAATCCCGAGACGGTCAGCACCGACTATGACACATCGGACAAACTCTACTTCGAGCCGCTGACGTTTGAAGACGTGATGAACATCTACGAGAACGAGAAGCCCCTCGGCGTAGTCGTCCAGATGGGCGGACAGACGCCCCTGAACCTGGCGGTACCACTGATGCGCGCCGGCGTTCCGATTCTAGGCACCTCCCCTGACAGCATCGACCGCGCGGAGGACAGGGAAAGATGCCGGCAACTGCTCGATAAGCTCGGTCTCAAACAGCCGCAAAGCGCGACGGCAACCTCCATTCCCGAAGCGCTTGACGTGGCAGAGGAGATCGGCTACCCCATCATGATTCGCCCGTCTTATGTCCTGGGCGGCCGGGCCATGATGGTGGCCTACAATCCGAAAGACGCGCAACCGTTTATCGATGCGGCCATGAAAGCCAGTCCCGGTTTCCCCGTGCTGATTGATCGATATCTGGAGCAGGCTGTCGAGGTGGATGTGGATTGCGTCTGCGACGGGCAGAGAACGTATATCGGCGGCATCATGCAGCACGTCGAAGAGGCCGGCGTTCATTCCGGCGACAGTGCCTGCGCAACACCTCCGCACACCATCCCCGCCTCGCTGGTCGCGCAAATCAAAACGGCCTGCTCACAGATCGCTATCGAGTTGGAAGTGAAGGGCCTGATGAACGTCCAGGTCGCCGTGAAAGATGACGACTTCTATATTCTTGAGATCAACCCGCGCGCATCCCGCACCGTCCCCTACGTAAGTAAAGCAACCGGTGTTCCGCTGGCAAAGATCGCAGCCCGCATTTCTGTGGGGCAGACGCTGGATGAGATAGGCCTCGGGGACAGCTATCCGGATGTTCCCTGGTGTGCCGTCAAAGAAGCGGTCTTCCCATTCAACAGGTTTGCAGGTGTCGATCCGATCCTGGGCCCCGAAATGAAATCCACTGGCGAAGTAATGGGCATAGACTACTCCTTCGAACTGGCCTACTGGAAAAGCCAGACTGCTGCGGGACAGATACTCCCGACTGAAGGGGCGGCCTTTCTCAGCGCAAAAGACGCCGATAAGCCGTGGATGGTTGAGATCGGCCGAGACCTCGCGGACATCGGTTTCTCGCTGTTCTCCACCGAAGGAACGGGCAAAGCTCTTGCCGAGGCAGGCCTGAAGGTAACCGTGCTTAAGAAGCTGGCCGAGCATCAAAGTCCAAATGTGCTGGATCTGATGTGCGAGGACAAAGTCCATCTACTCGTCAATACCCCCAGCGGCCCGGTGTCGCGAGCTGACGAGACACAAATCCGTTCGGATGCCATACTGCGCGGAATACCAATCATCACAACGCGTTCAGGCGCCAAGGCTTCTGTAGCGTCCATTCGGTTTATCAAAGACAACCAATGGGGCGTTCAGTCTCTGCAGGAATACTACGAGAAGAGCGGAATCGCTCCTCTCGACTGAGTGGAGTGAGGATGACGGTCAGAAGATCAAGATTCTGTTTCGCCGCGCTTCTTGTGGCGGCCCCACTGCTCGCGTCACTCGTCAGCAGTTGCCGCAGTACGACACTCGCTGTCAGAGAACAGGAGCCCTTCTTCTATCCCGGCGCCACCATGATTTTCGCGGGAGAACATCCCCCTCTTCTGGATCAGTTCCGAACGGCCGGAATCTACACGCAGGACCTGCGCAGCTTCTGCGAAGACGAAGCGGAACTTGGCGAACTCCTTATCGACCAGTTCATGAACTCTGAAACATATGCGGTAAGCTACCGAACTTCCGACGACCTGGCGGACGTGAGTGTGTTCTACGAATCGGCCCTGAATAACGATGAATGGAAGAAAGTCCGGGAACTGCGCCCCGTCGAGCTCAATGACTGCTGTGGAAACTGGGGGGGTGTCTTTAAGAAGGAAAAACTGACATTCAAGATTCACTGCCATGGCAACTGGGACTACGGCCCCACAAACGAAACCTATGTCACGCCGTCACAGTACGTGAAAATAGACCTGATCTTCATCGACACGAAGCCGCAGAAGGTGTTGGGGAAGGGCTTTCTGAAGTAACTCCGCCCCGTCAACTCCGTATGGGAGTGGTGGAGTGAATGGGAGAATGGGGGAAAGGGAGCGTGTTACTGAATATTCATTGCGGCTTTGCGCGATGAATATTCACGTGGCTGACCCTGAGGGGGGCGCCGGATGGAGTCCAAGGTTCAAAGCCCAAAGTCCGGAGCGGAGGAGTCTGTGGGGGAGGCGGCCCTCCGGGTTCTCAGCGCCCCGCGTAAAGCTTCTCGTAGTTACTCTGGTACTCGCCGCTGCGAACGTTCTCCAGCCATGTCGAGTTGGCTAAGTACCAGTCGATGGTTTGCTGGATGCCCCTCTCGAAGGTGTAAGCAGGCTCCCATCCGAGCTCGTTCTTTATCTTGGTCGAGTCCATGGCATACCGGCGATCATGACCGGGCCGGTCTTTGACGTACTTGATAAGCGACTCGGACTTGCCAAGCAGTCTGAGAAGAGTCTTCACGACCTGAATATTCGGCACGTCGTACATACTGCCGATGTTGTAGACCTCCCCTGTCTTGCCTTGCCGCAGGACCAGGTCGATCGCACTGCAGTGATCGAGAACGTAGATCCAGTCCCTGACATGCATGCCGTCGCCGTACACAGGTAGAGGTTTTTCTTCCAGCGCATTGGCGATCATCAGGGGAATAAGTTTCTCGGGGAACTGGTACGGACCGTAGTTATTCGAACACCGCGTGATGACGCAGTCCAGCCCATGCGAGCGGCATGCCGCGCGAACCATGAAGTCCGCGCCCGCCTTTGTCGCGGAATATGGGTTGTTAGGAAGAACCGGTGTGGCCTCGGAAAACGCACCTTCAGGACCCAGACTGCCGTAGACCTCATCCGTCGAAATCTGCACAAAGCGAGCGACCCCGCGCGATCTGGCCGCATCAAGCAGGTTCTGGGTGCCGAGAATATTCGTCTGAATAAAGATCTGAGGACCCATGTGAAGGCTTCTATCCACGTGGCTCTCCGCCGCAAAATTAAGCACGGCATCGAACGCATGGGCTTCCATGACCGCGTTCACTTCATCGCGGTTTGCAATATCGGCTTTCACAAATTCGTAGCGGGGATCACCTGCGACATCCGCCAGACTCTCTAGATTTCCCGCGTAAGTCAGCGCGTCGAGGTTGACTACTTCGATGTCATCATGACTCTGAAGACAGAGGCGGATGAAATTGCTGCCGATAAAGCCGGCGCCGCCGGTTACAAGAATCTTCATGAAATAAGGCCTTCTTCTTTAAGATATGCGTCAAGTCCCTCTTCCCACGTCGGCATGCGGTGCCCGGTGAGACCGCGGTATTTATGATTATCGAGCACCGAGTACGGCGGACGCGGCGCCGGCGACTTGAATTCAGAACTGGAGACCGGCACGATCTCAGCGTCCGGTTTGATTCTATCGCGTATCGCCACCGCGAACTCATACCAACTGCACTGCCCGCCTGCACTCACATGAACAATGCCGTCCTCGCGTACATCAAGCAGACGTGAGAGCGCGTCTGCAAGGTGAACGGTATAAGTGGGTGAGCTGATCTGGTCTTTGACCACGCGAACGGGATCATCTGTAGACCGCAGTTTCCTGACAATCGCTTTGACAAAATTGGTTCCGTTCCGGCCGAAAAGCGACTGTGTTCTTGCGATCATGAACCCCACACCCATGGAGCGGATAGCCTTCTCTCCGGCCAGTTTGCTGGCGCCATAAATACTTAACGGATTCGTGCGGTCCTGCTCGGTGTACGGCCGCGACCTCAACCCGTCAAAAACGTAGTCGGTGCTGATCTGCATAAGGCGCATCTGCCACCGCTTGCAGAGCATGGCCAGAATGCGGGGGCCTTTCGCGTTCACGTCGTTCGCAAGCTGCCTTTCGGTCTCGGCATCATCAACGCGCGTATAGGCGGCGCAGTTGATGACCCAGTCAGCATAAGGAAGCGTCGTGCGCAGATTGCGATGGTGAAGAATATCCACGTCCGGCAGATCAAACCCGAACGTCTCGATTCCCTTCTCCCTGAGGACGCGGACCAAGTCAGATCCGAGCATCCCGCGTGCCCCGATAACCGTTACTTTCATCGATCAGACATCAGCCCCTTCTGAGCGCGCGACCGTAATGTTCGCCTGCAGCAGCGCCTCATGATTCTCGCCGGCATCCAGCCACCAGCCGTCGAGCACCTGGTATTCAAGCCCGCCCGCGTTGATGTACATGTTGTTTACATCGGTGATCTCAAGCTCACCCCTCGCTGACGGTTCAAGTTTTCTAATCATATCAAACACGTCAGGCGAGTACATGTATACCCCGATGACCGCAAGATTCGTGGGAGGATCTTTGGGCTTCTCTATAATCCGCTTCACCCGGTCACCCTCAATCTCAGCAATCCCGTATTCCCAGGGATGATCTACTTCCGTCAGAAATATCCTCGCCCCCGTTTCCTGTTTCTCGAACGCAGACACGCCCTCTCTGACGCCCTTTTCGAGAATGTTGTCCCCGAGAACCACGACGAACTTCTCACCTTCAGTGAACTCTTCAGCGAGGCTCAAGGCATCGGCGATACCCCCCTCTCCCTCCTGATAGGTGTAGTGTATGCGGGAGAGACCGAAATCCTTGCCGTTTCCAATCAAACGCAGAAAATCACCGGCACTGTTTCCTCCGGTGACGATCATGATGTCCGTGATCCCGGCATCCACCAGCATCTCGATCGGATAATAGATCATCGGCTTCTTGTATACCGGAAGCAGATGCTTGTTCGTGATCTTCGTGAGCGGGTGGAGTCGAGTGCCAAGACCACCTGCTAATACCACACCTTTCATGTATTCACTCCATTCTGTCGTCTTTTAAGGACTCGCAAATGTACCCGCCTGTTTCACAGATGAAAAGGCCGGATTATACCGTCAGGGAACGCACTAGGAACGGTAGAACGAGGATATGGTTTCTACCACGTATTCGGCTTGCTCGTTGCTCAACTCCGCATATACGGGTAAAGCCAGCGTCTCGGCCGCGGCCTTTTCGCTTTCGGGAAGATCTCCGGTCCTGTATCCGAGGGGCTCAAAACACTCCTGAAGATGAAGCGGAACAGGATAGTAGATATCACATCCAATTTGCGCATTCTTAAGGTATTGCATCAATTCGTCGCGCCGTCCGGCACGAATCACGTACTGATTGAAAACGTGACCTTCCAGAACTCTGGGCGGTAGAGTCACCTTCTCGTCATCGAGCGAACCGGCATCCTGGAAAAGCTTCTGATATCTGTCCGCGTTGGCCCTGCGCCCCTCAGCCCACTCATTGAGATGGCGCAATTTGACCGAGATGACCGCCGCCTGAATGGCATCCAGCCTGAAGTTCCCGCCTATAAGCTTATGATAGTATTTCGGCTCCATGCCGTGATTGCGGAGAATCTGAAGCTTCTCCGCCCGTTGCCGGGAATTCGTCACCACCATGCCGCCGTCACCCGCCCCGCCGAGATTCTTGGAAGGAAAGAATGAGAAACATCCGTAGTGACTGATTGAACCGGCGGCCCGCCCTTTATACGTTGCGCCGATTGCCTGAGCGGCATCTTCAATGACAACGAGATCATGTTTCTCAGCAATCTTCATGATCTCATCCATGTCCGCCATCTGCCCGTAAAGATGCACCGGCATGATCGCCCGGGTCCTGTCGGTGATCTTCTCCTCGATCAGCGCCGGGTTGATATTGAATGTGTCCGGGAGTATATCGACAAAAACCGGTTTGGCGCCGGTTCGCCATATTGATCCGGCTGTCGCGAAGAAGGTGTACGGACTCGTTATCACTTCATCGCCCGGTCCGATGCATTCGGCCATCAGCGAAATCAGGAGCGCGTCTGTGCCGGACGTGACGCCGCACGCGTACCCGCATCCGCAGTAGTCGGCAATAGAGGCCTCGCACGCCTGAACCGCCGGCCCCAACACGAACATCTGCTTCTCAAAAAGATCGAGAACGGCGGGCTGGATCTCGTCTTTGATGGTTTGGTACTGGGCCTTCAGGTCAAGAAGCGGGACTTGCATATCGGGATTCCGGGTTCAGGTTTCAGGTTTCAGGTTTCGGGCCGCGCTGCCTACCTCATCTCCGACAGTGTATCGATGAGCTTCTGAAGCTTGTCGTTCTTCTCAATGAGTTCTGTTTTCCGATTCTCTTGAACGGCAACCACATCTTTCGGGGCCTTGTTGATGAAGTCCATATTCTCGAGCTTCTTTGTGACCCGGCCAAGATCTTCATTCACTTTCTCAGCCTGCGCTTCAAGCCGCTGAATCTCGCTATCGATGTCGATAAGGCCTTCGATCTTCATATAGACCGTTCCCAGCCGTGTAATAACACTCGGCATGGCCTTTGACGGCGCGAACTCCCGGTCAACGGCTATCGAGCCTGCCCGCAGAAGGCCGCAGATGCTCGTCGTTTCTTTTTGCAGGCGCTTCATATGCTGTTCGCCCGCGGGCTTAATAGTAAACTCCACATTGTGTTTCGGAAGCAATCCGTAGTCGGCCCTGAGGGTCCGCGATTCCCGAATCATGTCATGCTTGGCCTCGACGTAATTCACAAGCGAGGCCGTAATACCGAGGCCTTCGAGCATCTCGTCGTCACCGGTCCCGGGCCAGGCGGCATCGAGAATACTGCCTTCGCCGGAGGCGTAACCCATGCCATGCCAGAGCTCTTCGGTAATGAACGGCATAAGGGGATGCAGTAGGCGCAAAGACGTCGAGAAGACATGATGCATGACCGTCAGAACGGTCCGCTTTCTCTCCTCATCGTCTCCCTGAAAAATCTGCTTTGAGTACTCAACGTACCAGTCGCAGAACTGATGCCACAGGAAATCGTATACGGCCCGGGCGTAGTCATTGAAGCGGAATCGTTCGAGGTTATCCTCACACGCGGTGATCGTGTCATTCAGCTTCGCCAGAATGTGCTTGTCGTCTGAGGTGAGCGTCTTCGGGTCAAAGGAAGGATGTTCCCAGTCCGCAGGCAGCTCGGAGGCGTTCATTTCCATGAAGCGGGCCGCGTTCCATATCTTCGTGCCGAAATTGCGTCCGATCTCAAACTTATCGCTCGACAGGTAAACGTCCGTGCCGGTCGCCGTAATGATCAGAAGGCTGAAACGCAGGGCATCGGCACTGAACTCGTCAATGATCGTCAACGGATCGATCGAATTACCCAGGCTCTTGCTCATCTTGAGTCCCGTGTCGTCGCGAACGGTCCCGTGTATATAGACCTCGCTGAACGGGATATCCCCCATGAACTCGAGACCGGACATGATCATCCTCGCCACCCAGAAGAAGATAATTTCGGATGCGGTAACAAGCGTGTTCGTGGGATAATAGAATTTCAGATCCTCGGTTTCCTCCGGCCAGTCGAACACGCTGAACGGCCAAAGCCACGAGGAGAACCACGTATCGAGTACGTCTTCGTCCTGGCGAATGTTCTTCGACCCACATGATGCGCATACTTCCTGAGAGCCTCTGGCCGCCCACTCGTGCCCGCAATCGTCGCAATAGAACACGGGAATCCTGTGACCCCACCATATCTGGCGTGAAATGCACCAGTCTCTGATGTTCTCCATCCAGTCGAGATAAACCTTGGTCCACCGCTCAGGAACAAAGCGAATGCGACCCGACTTGACGGCATCGATGGCCGGACGGGCGAGGGGTTTCATCTTAACGAACCATTGAGGTGATAGCCTGGGCTCGACCATGGTGTGGCAGCGGTAGCAATGCCCGACGGCATGATCATGGTCTTCAATCTTCTCGATCAATCCCGCCTCTTTCAGATTTTCAACCAGGGCTTCGCGGCACGCAAAGCGGTCCATACCCTCATAGGGACCCGCGACCTCATTCATCGTGCCGTCATCGTTCATCACATTGATCGGCTCAAGCTGGTGGCGAATACCCATTTCAAAGTCGTTGGGGTCGTGGGCGGGGGTAACTTTGACGGCGCCGGTGCCGAACTCGGGATCAACAAAATCATCACGGATGACCTTCAATTCGCGATTGAGAACAGGGAGGCGCAGAGTCTTTCCCTCGAGGACTTTGTAGCGTTCGTCCCTGGGATTAACCGCCACGGCCACGTCTCCGAGAAGCGTTTCCGGCCGCGTGGTCGCAACAATGACATGGTCCTTGCGGGAACCGCCGGTAACCGGGTAGCGGATGTAGTAGAGCTTGCCGCCCATGTCCTGATGTTCGCTCTCTTCGTCCGAGAGAGCCGTCTGGCATCGGGGACACCAGTTGATGATGTAGTTGCCCCTGTAGACCAGATCTTTCTCATAGAGCCTCAGAAAAACTTCCGTAACGGCGTTACTGAGCCCTTCGTCCATCGTGAAGCGTTCGCGACTCCAGTCGCACGCGGCGCCCAGCTTCTTGAGTTGGTTAACGATCGTGCTTCCGTACTCCTGCTTCCACTCCCAAACCCGTTCAATAAAGGCCTCGCGTCCGAGATCGTCGCGGGTCTTGCCTTCCTTCTTCAGCGCGCGCTCGACCACGTTCTGTGTCGCGATGCCGGCATGGTCCGTTCCGGGAACCCAGACGGCATTCCTGCCCTGCATCCGCCGCCACCGCACAAGCACGTCCTGGATCGTATTGTTGAGCGCGTGGCCCATATGGAGAATGCCTGTTACGTTCGGCGGAGGAATGACGATGCAGTACGGTTCACCTCCCCGGGACGCGTCACGGCTGAACAGGCCCGTTTCGAGCCACTTGCCATACCATTTATCCTCGACCAGCTTCGGGTCGTAGGTCTTATCAAGTTTGCTCATCATCTTTCCCGGCCTTTTCTTCCTCTATGAAAAGCTTGTATTCAACGCTGTCGACCAACGCCTCCCACGAAGCCTCTATGATATTCTCGGACACGCCGACCGTACTCCATGTCTTCTTGCCGTCGCTCGACTCGATCAGCACGCGTGTTTTCGCCGCCGTATGCTCCTCCGGATCGAGGATGCGAACCCTGTAGTCCGTGAGGAACACTTCGGATATCTTCGGATAGAAACGCATCAATGCCGTCCGCAGCGCGTGATTAAGCGCGTCGACCGGTCCGTCGCCCTCCCCGACTGTAAACTCTGTCTCGCCGTCGACGCTGAGCTTCACGCTCGCCTCCGACATGCATGGCTCATCGTGATGTCGCTTTTCAACGATGACGCGGAACCCGTCCAGTCTGAAGAACGACTTATGCGCCTTCAGGACCTTCTGGATCAACATCTCGAACGATGCCTCAGCCGCTTCGAACTCGTAGCCCTGTTTCTCAAGCCTTTCCAGCTCTTTCAGGATACTCTTAACCTCCGGCGACTTTCTGTCGAAGTCGTGACCCAGCTCGACGGCTTTGAGAAAGACGTTGCTCGCGCCCGAAAGCTCGGACATCAGTATTCTGCGCTTATTCCCGACCTCCTCGGGATCCAGGTGTTCAAAGCTGCTCGGGTTCTTGCGCACGCCGTCAACGTGCATACCGGCCTTGTGTGCGAAGGCGCTGGTTCCCACGAAAGGAGCCTTGGAGTCAGGGCGGTGGTTGGCCAGTTCATGAATGAACTCCGACACTTCCCGAAGCTGCTTCAGACTGCCCTCACCGTTCAGGCACTCGAAGCCCATCTTCACTGCCAGGTTCGGAATAATCGAGACCAGGTTCGCATTGCCGCAGCGCTCACCGAATCCGTTGATCGTGCCCTGCACATGTATTGCCCCCGCCAGTACGGCCGCGAGCGAATTGGCAACTCCGCATTCAGAATCATTGTGCGTGTGAATACCGAGCGGCTTATCTATCCGCCGCCCGACTTCGGACATGATGTCAGTAATCTCGTGCGGAAGTGTTCCGCCGTTCGTATCGCAGGGCACGATCACGTCCGCACCTGCCGCGGCCGCGGCTATGAGCGTTGACATGGCGTACTCAGGATCAGCCTTATAGCCGTCAAAGAAGTGCTCTGCGTCATATATGATCTCTTTGCCCTGCTCTTTCAGGAAGCGCACGGTATCGGAAATCATCGCCACGTTCTCGTCTTCCGTTGTCTGGAGGACGTCACGCACATGCAGAGTCCAGCTTTTCCCGAAGATCGTGACCACCGGCGTTCCCGCTTCGATCAGCGCCTGTGCGCCTGTATCCTCGCCGATTGAGGCGCCCGCCCGGCGCGTGCTGCCGAACGCGGCCACTTTGGCATGCTTGAGATCCAGTTTCCTGACTTCCCGGAAGAACGCCATGTCCTTTGGATTTGAACCGGCGAACCCGCCTTCGATGTAGTCCACGCCAAAGTCGTCGAGTTTCTGCGCGACACGAATCTTGCCCGCGCCCGAGAAAGAAACCCCTTCCCCCTGAGCGCCGTCGCGCAATGTGGTGTCGTATATGGCGATCCTTTTCATGGCGTCTGTCCTCCGGACAACGTGCTTCTCTATTCGCCGCTCAGTTCAAATGCTTCATGCAGCACTCTCACGGCGTCATCCGCCTGCGACCGCTTGATCACTACTGACACCTTGATCTCGGATGTCGATATCATGTCAATATTGATGCTGTTATCGGCCAGCGCGCCGAACATTCTTTCGGCAATGCCGGTATGCGTCCGCATGCCAACACCCACGATACTGATCTTGGCGACCTCCGGGTCGTACGTCACGCCCTTCGCCCCTATTTCCTCAAGCAGTCCAGCCATGGCGGTCTCGGATCTCTGCAGGTCGTCCTGCGGAACGGTGAAAGAAATATCCGTGTATCCCTGCTCGCTCACGTTCTGCACGATCACGTCCACGTTGATCCTGGCGGCCGAGATTTTTCTGAATACCTGCGCCGCCACGCCCGGCTTGTCCGGCACATGCTGGATCGTGACCTTGGCCTGCCCCTTGTCCGCTGCTACTCCGCGTACTACGACATCTTCCATCTTCTTCACCTCTTCTCTAACGATGGTCCCGGGTGTCTCTTCAAAACTCGAGAGCACCTCCAGCACCACACCATATTTCTTGGCGAACTCGACCGACCTCGACTGCAGCACCTTTGCGCCGAGACTGGCCATCTCCAGCATTTCATCATATGCGATCTCATCCAGCTTCCGCGCCGTGGGCACAATGCGCGGATCCGTCGTATAGACCCCATCCACGTCAGTGAATATCTGGCAGACGTCCGCTTTCAGCACTGCGGCCAGCGCCACGGCCGTCGTGTCCGACCCCCCGCGGCCCAGTGTCGCGATGTCAAAGGCAGGCGTAATCCCCTGAAAACCCGCAACAATCACGATACGCCCGGCATCGAGATTCTCTCGCACGCGATCCGGCGTAATGGCCATGATTTTGGCCTTGGTATGCGCGTCATCCGTAGCGATACCGGCCTGCGGACCCGTCATGGACACCGCATCGGCGCCCAGCGAATGAAGGGCCATCGCGAGAATCGCGACGGATATCTGCTCGCCGGTAGACAGCAGCATGTCCATCTCCCGGTCACTGGGACGAGCGTTAACCTGTTTCGCAAGGGCGATCAAGTTGTCTGTGGTCTTACCCATCGCGCTGACCACGACCACCACCTCGTGGCCTTCCTGCTGTGTTTTGTGGACGCGCCGCGCAACACGCATCATGCACTCGGCATCAGCCACAGAGGATCCACCGTATTTCTGAACCAGTAATGCCATCTCTCTTTACTCCCTTATCAGACCAAACAGATCTTTCGGATGAACTCTACCGAACGCCCCCCGGCCCGCCTCCATTTCATTCCATCCCGCCGCGGCGTCCGCGTCGACACCCTCGCCCACCAGGAGAAACGGGACATTGCCCTCTTCCGCGCGCTGCGTCACGGAAGAAACCACCCGGTCCGTGGTCAGGAACAACCGGAACGGTCGATGAGCCTCAACGATGGTGAGCAGAGGCCTGAGGACAAACTGATCCAGCTTGTCCAGTGCTCTGACCTTTTCCGCTGCCGTGCCATAGCGTCCGCCAGGATGTGGCGACGAAACAAAAACCATAAGAAAATTCTTCTCCCGCAGGGCTTCTATCAGACCTGCGATCCTGAAATCCGGCCATTCACCCTCATCCAGCGACCACAGATCCCTCATGTCCAGAATATCCATACCGCAGAGAGCCGCGACGCCCCTTGCGAGGGGGCTCTGCGTCAACACACATCCGCCCACTTCGCCGGCAAAGGTATCGGACTGCCTCCGCACCGGTGCGCCTCCTCCCCAGAGCCAGATGCCATTGGCCGGATTCTCACCCAGATCCAGACGTACTTCGTTGACCGATTCCTGTGCGAGCGCCTCGCGCGCGCGCAGAAACAGACCCCTGACCTTCTCATGCCCCCTGCCCGACGGCAGACTGTCATCCACAGGTCGGCCTTCAACGAGATGCGGAGCCTGTCCTTCGGGCAGGGATCCCGCTCCGCCGCGCAGAAGGACCATCACCTTTCCCGGTTCCGCGACCACGGCCTCGGCATCGTACCCGACCCAGGCCCTGTTCAGGATGTCAGTGAGGAGGACCGTTTCTTCACGGCTTAGCTCCACACTTCCCGAGCGGAGCTTATCACCGTCCAGCGTGACGAAATCCCCTCGATAGACAAAATCCACGCCGTCCAGGTCCACCTCGTAGCCGGCGGCCTCCACCGGCCCCCGGAGCCATGCGTGCGCCCTGTCAGCCGGAACACCGGCCGCAAGAGCCAGCAACTGTTCCGCCCGGGTGATCGCGTGCTCCTTCACCGGACCCAGCAACCCCGACCGGCCGCGCACGGCAAGTTCCGCGGCACAGGCACACCGGGCCACCTGCAGCGGCGTCCGCCCATCGAGTTGAGGCACGGCGATGTCGCCCACCCCTTCGTAAATGACCCCTATCCACTTCATAAAATCAACAGCCTGCGGGTTGCTTCATCCCGGACTTCTCGATGCAACTGCGGCTCTACGCTAGATCCTCTATCCGGTATCGCACCGTCTTTGCCCCGACTTCCTTCAGCGCGTCCATCTCTTCAAGCGCGGACTGGAAGTTGCTCTCCACCGCCTCATGAGTGAGAATAATCACCGGCACATGCTCTCCGGACTTCGATTCTTTCTGGACGATCGATGCTATGCTGATCTTGTGGCGTCCAAGTATATCGGCCACCCGGGCCATCATCCCCGGCTCATCAAGCAACGAAAGACGGAAGTAGTATCGAGCTTCCACATCGCCCATGGACCTCAGCTTCCCGTAGTGCTCATGCGCCACGAAAGGCGGCACTCGGCTTTCCGATTCGAAGACCAGATTCCTGGCCACGTCGGCAAGGTCGCTGATCACCGCGCTCGCGGTCGGTTCACGACCCGCACCGCGGCCGTAGTAGAGGGTCTCCCCCACGATATCTCCGTTCGCCATCACGGCGTTGAATACGCCGCTCACGGAACCGAGCATATGATTGATCGGGATGAGCGTTGGATGAACCCTCACTTCCACTGCATCGCTGACATGTTTGATGACCGCCAGTTGTTTAATCCTGTAGCCGAGCTCCTTCGCGTAGTTGATATCCATGGGGTCGATGCCGCGTATTCCTTCTATGCAGATATCCGACATAGCCACAGGGAATCCATAGGCAAGGGCGGCGAGAATGACCGCCTTGTGAGCGGTATCGATGCCGTCGATGTCCAGGCCCGGTTCGGCCTCCGCATAACCCGCTTCCTGGGCCTCTTTCAGCACGTCATCAAACGGAATACCATCTCTCTCCATCCTGGTCAGGATGTAGTTGCAGGTTCCGTTCAGAATGCCGTAGATGCTCTCAATATGGTTTCCGACCAGCCCCTCGCGAAGCGACCGGATGATAGGTATGCCTCCGCCAACGCTGGCCTCGTAGTACAGATCCGCCTGGTTCTCCTCCGCCAAACTGAATATCTCATCGCCGTGTTCGGCGAGGAGGGCCTTGTTGGCCGTAACCACGGGCTTCTTCAGCCTCAGCGCCCGCAGGGTCAGGTCCTTCGCGACCGTCGTGCCGCCGATCAGCTCTATGACAACCTGCACCGCGGGGTCTTCGATGACCGACACGGCATCGGTGGTCATGATCGATCGATCGACCTCGATGCCGCGATCCGATTCAAGATCAAGATCTGCGATTCTCTTGATGACGAGTTCAACGCCAATCCGCCGGGCGATCAGAGATCCGTTCTTCTGCAGACCTTCGACCACACCGGCTCCAACAGTCCCAAAACCAAGAAGACCTATTCCGATCTGATTCATGAGTTTATCCTGACTTTCAATTGCACAAAAAAACCCCTCTTTCGAGGGGTACATCGGGTAGATTCCGGTCCCCTTAAGAGAATCCCACGATAATCGTCGTAACCTTCGTCTGAACCATCCTGCAAGCCCTTCCCCACGTTGAGGTGAAAGCCCAGAATCCTACCCGAAATCCGTCTTCAGACAAGGAAAATGCGGGTGCACACGCTACCGGCGAACGCGGGGCGGGATGGCTCCGACATGCCTTCTTCGCCCATCCTGATCTCATTCTCCCCATCCCCTTTCGCGCGGAGCCGGGGTTCCTCTTTTCCCCTCTTCTGAGAACACAGAGAGGACGCGCTTCCCTCACGTCAGCGGTCGGAAGAAAGGCAGCTTGGAAGTATCGCTCTGCCGCTCTGAGAATCAGTCCGGCGCCTTGCTCAGCCGAGGAGATTGCCGATCGCGCCGACAAGGTCGGGCACCTGATAGGGCTTCTCAATGACCGCAACAACTGCGCCCGTTTGCGTGAGTTCGGATGGGATGTCATTGGCGAAGGCGGTTACGACGACTATCTTCACATCCTTCTTGATCTGCCGGATCTCTTCAATGGTCGCCAGGCCATGCTGTCCGGGCATCCTGAGATCGATGAGAACCAGGCGGATGGCCGCCTCTTTTGTGAGTAGATGAAGCGCCTCGTAGCCGGTCTCAGCCTGGTACACGTTGGCCATATCCCGCAACGCTCTCACGGCAAGGCTGCGGGCCGAAGGATCGTCGTCCACAACAAGGACAGAAGGCTTCGCGGGATTCACCGACTGAGCTGCGGGCATCGACTGTTTCTTCTCGTCCTCCTGGGCCATCCTCACCAGATCGCCGGGCACAAACATCCCGTTCTGCTCCATGAACTTCACGAGATCTGAAGGGCGTATAAGATTCGTCCGCCCGGGCGTCTGGTAGGCGTGAAGCGTGCCTTTCCTGACCCATGTGTAGAGCGTATTGCGTGTTACTCCGCAAATCTTCGCGGCTTCCGGTACCGACAGGAACTCCGGTTGTGGTATGTCACTTTTCATTCTTTACCGCCCCCAGTAAACGGTCATCATTTCTAACTAAAGATACACTCACCTGCAAATAACCCATGTAAAGGCGCGCGGGTCCTGGGTCAAGAAAAATGGGTTATGAAAGACTATATAGCGTACAGTACAAGAGCCAGATAGACGGTCATGCCCATCGTCGCGACGACTTTCACCAGGACGGTGAGAAGCCGCGCAACTACCGCGCCCCAGGCCACCTTGACGGCATGCTCTTTCTTCTTAAGCCAGTGGCGTTCGACCAGATAGGCGCACAGGAAGCTGCCGATCAGCATCCCGATCAAGCTTCCGATTACAGGCACGGGCGTTCCTACGATCATCCCGACCAGCCCGCCGGCCAGTGCGGCGAAACCGGCCAGATTCGATCCCCCCTGTCTTTTCACCCCCCAGGCGGAAGCGAGGGCCTCGACGACCTCAACCAGAACTGAGATCAATAGAAATACAACGACAGTCCACGGCCCGGGCGAGCCGTCATGCACAATGAAAAGCCCGAGCAGCGCTCCGACAGCGACCAGCCATGTTCCCGATATCGACAGGCAGGAAAGCACGATTCCGCCCAGGCAAAGCAGGATAATGACTGCGTGCAACAGGAGGATGCCCCCGCCCTGCAGAATGTTCAGAAAGGTTTCCACCGTCTATGGGCCTGGACGCGTCCCTATTCCACCGCCTGCTGGATGGTTTCCACCACGATCGCCGGCTCCACTCCGACAAATGCGTTTATGCGCATGCCGTCGATGACCTCTTTGAGCTCGTCCGCGGTCAGCTCCGTGCGGAACATGGGGATGGTTACCTTGCTGTCCTTCTCAAAGAGAATCGTCTTGGTCACGTCTCGGAAGCCCGGTTTGCCGACGGTCAGAATGTGATCACCCTTGTAGACGTCGAGTCCGTCGACAGGCGTGCTGCCGACCAGTATTCCGTCTATCTCGACAAGCGCCGGATCCGCATCCGTTGAAATAGACAGCTTGATCCGCTCCCTCGCCTGCTGTGCAGCGACATACTGATCCAGGGCGGCCCCGAGATCAGGCATCGCGGAGGAAACAGCCTTATCGAGCAGTGTGAGTATGTCGTCCTCGCCAAGGACGGTTTCCATTTCGTCCGTGATGCGGAATTGACTGCGCGCAACGCCCTCGGCCAACGCGATGACCGCGCCGTCTCTCACGTCCAGCGCCTCAATCGAGACACGCAGACTGACGGTCGAAAGATCGGTATTATAGCCTCCCTGCCGGACGATCTGCTTGCCTGTTGACAGGGACATCAGGATGCCGCGCAGGACAACATCGGCGTTCAGAGCCTGGGCCGCATGAATAAACGAAGGCCGGGCATTCGAAATCCGCTTGTTGTCCAGGGCCGCTGTGTTCTCTATCTGGCTGATGAAATCACGACGGTCGATCAGCACATACCGGTCGCTCCCCAGGAGTTCTTTTCCCAGCACGAAAACGCCCTTTTCCGCCAGGGACTCAGGGTTCACGGCTCCGGACAGTTTCGGATCTCCGCGCGTGACGGTCCGCCCGTCAAAATCAAGCAACGCCACGCGCAGAGGCGCGGCCGATACGACAGAACCCAACAGCAACAGGCTCATCATGATTACGTTGATCTTTTTCATTCTTTCCTCCATCTCCTCAGAACCACTGGTTCATTCTACACGTTTAGACGTCGGCAGACACGGAATTATTCAAGCTGGGCTTTCTCCTCGCTCCTGAGTTGTATGTCGCGGCAGAACGATACAAAGGTATCCCGATACCGGGTAAGGGGTTGGGAGACATTCAGGCTGCCCAGAACGGTGCCGGTCCCGTCACGGAAGATCACTTCGTAATCCCTGAGATCAGGCGGACATGGCACACGCGCGACCTGCAGCCAGCGGGGCAGTGTCTCCCATCGTCGCGTGTCGGGATGTTCCATCAGCTCGATCAGAATCATGCGCACGAGATCCCCCAGCGCCTCGTTGTCCGTAGCGCTCTGAACGGATCCGGCGATCACTTCCTTCAGCACCACTCGACTGGCCGTCTTGGCCAGCTTGCTCGCCGCCTCTTTCTGCTCCGTGGTATATGCCAGGTCTACCGTATCCCCGAGCGTATAACTGCGCCCGAGTAGTTTTCCCTCATGATGTATTTCGGCAAATGAAGGCTGAAACAACGGCGCGTTTCCACGCCCGACTCCACCTCGCGGCGAGCGGCCCAGCAGGACGAACACAACAAGTTCGGTATCCCACTCCGGATGACCGCGGGGCGGAGGAACAAAGGTGTCGGCTGGACCCGCTTCCGGCGGGGATGCATCCGGATAAAGCCAGCCGGTCGCCTGATCGATCCGCAGATTCGGCAGAAGGGCATCGGCAAGCCGGTACTGGAGTGC
>JAHIZV010000201.1 GCA_018814445.1 Verrucomicrobiota bacterium
GATCAGAAAAGGGTATGCCCAGTTCTACAACGTCCGCCCCGGCCTCTTCCAGCTTGAGTACGATATCGGCCGTATCTTTGAGGCTCGGATCCCCCGCTGTTACGAAGGCGATGAACCCCTTCTTCCCGGCCTGTTTCAAGTCAGCGAATTTCCTCTCGATCCTGGTCATTGGGCCTCACATTTCCCGCGATTCAAGTCATAGATTCTGCCCAGTCCAAAGAGGGTCAGATTTCTGTCATATTCGATTGGAATATCGAGACCTCGTAGAATATTCGCTGCGTAGCCGCCTGTCACACAGAATGTGGTCTTGTCCTCACCAAGTTTTGAAAGGAGATGATGACTGATCTCCCTGACGGCCCCCCTGTATCCGAACTTGGCGCCGAGGGACATGGCTTCCACCGTGCTCTTTCCGACATAGTGTTTCACGGGTGTCAATTCTGTGTGGGGAAGAAGCGCGGTCTTCTCGGCGAGATAATCAAACATCAGGGGTAGTCCCGGTGCGATAATTCCACCGACGTAGCCTGCTCGCGGAGTAATCACATCAAATGTCAGAGCCGTCCCAAAGTCAGCGACAACAATCGGCGGCTCGTAGCGAGCCACCGCCGCGCTGGCATTCGCCAGCCTGTCGGCCCCGATGGATTCCGGACGAGGGTACGACACGGCCACTCCGAGATTGATTTCGTGGGTCACGACAAGAGGCGGCACGCCCGTTATCTCCCGGAGTACCCGCGACCACACACCCGTCGCATTCGGGACGACGGAGGCGAGCACCGCATCGTGGAACTTCTGACGCTTGCACAGTCGCTTCAGGGCCGCACGAATATCGTTCGCGGTCTGCCCCTTGCTCGGAATGCCTCCCAGCCGGGTGATTCTCTTCCCCGAATAGACGCCGATAGTCGAAGAAGTATTTCCGACGTCAACCGTAAGGATTTTCTCAGTCATCCGCATCATCTGCCTGTTCCTTTTTATCGGGCTCGCCTCGCGCAGTCCAGGCGGACAGCAGTTCCCGCTCGCCTTTCCCGTCCTCGTCCGCATACCAATGATCAAGGCGGTGAAGCACAGTCAATGCCACAACGCGGTTCGAGACGTCAATTCCTTCGAGCAGACAGGACGTTGCGATTTGCGCGACGCCGGGATCCCAGTCCGACTCTGTCTGAGCTACATTGATGCCCAGACCCAGCAGCACGAATTCAACTCCCTTCGCCCCCGTTCTCGGCTCAATCAGAACCCCCGCTATCTTCTTCTTTCCGATCAGAACGTCATTAGGCCATTTGAGGCGAGTTCCCTTTATGCCGAGAACTTCCAGGGCCTCGGCGATAGCCACGCCCGCGAACAGCGCAATCCGATCCGTATCCTGACACGACGCGGAGGGCCGGAGGATAACTGAAAGATAGAGCCCCTTGTCGCCGGTCGAAACCCATTTCCTCCCCATTCTCCCCCTGCCCTCGGTCTGCTCACCCGCAATGACAGTAAGGCCCTCCGGTGCTCCAGCATTCGCCAGTTGCTTGGCAACATCCATGGTCGAAGTGACTTTGGCAAAGGCGCACACGGGATGGCCGATGATGTCTGAATGAAGACCTACGGCCAGTTCACGAACCCATTCGGGCTCAGATGGATCTACAACACCTGCAATCTGCTCTTTCACTCCCGGTCCCTTCATCGCATGCATACCGTGCAACGTATCCGGTCAGCAGAAATCCATGGCAAGATCAATAGATCTGGCAGAGTGCGTGATCTGCCCCACGGATACGGCATCGATTCCCGTTGCGCATATTGCTGCGAGCGTCTCGAGGGAAATCCCGCCGGACGCTTCGAGCCTGGCGCGGCCGTTGCACACCCGGACGCATTCTTCGAGTTCATCGGGACTCATATTATCCAGAAGAACCCACTCAGGATTCTGGTCAAGCACCATCGACATCTGCGCAGGGGAATCCACCTCGATTTCTACTTCAATCCCGGGGAACTTCTGCCGTGCGTTCCTGACTGCTTCGGCAATGCGTCCCTCCCCTCCACCGGCCATGAACGCGAGGTGATTGTCCTTCATCATGATCTTGTCGTATAGACCGAAGCGATGATTCTTCCCTCCTCCGCAAAGCACAGCATACTTCTCAAGCACCCGCAAAGTGGGAGTCGTCTTTCGCGTGTCGAGAACTGCAACATCATACCGGCTTGCGATATCAACATACGCGCGTGTGAGCGTTGCGATGCCGCTCATCCGCTGCATGAAGTTGAGCGCCGTTCTCTCTCCGGTCAGGAGGTTCCGAGCCGGACCGCGGATGGTCATGACCGCATCACCGGAGGCAACAGCGGAGCCGTCGCGGGACTCCACCTTCACATCAATGTCGGGACTCAGCTCCTGGAATACCAACTGTGCCAAGGGCAATCCTGAGAGAACGCACTTCTCGCGGGCCACGATGCTCGCCTTCGCCGTCCTGTCATCCGCGACGACGGAAAGTGAGGTTGCATCGCCCGAACCTATATCCTCCTTCAAGGCTCTCCGCACAAGGTCCCGCACGCGCGCGTCGTCTCCAATATTCGGCAGTTCACTCATACTACTTTCGGCCCTTCCCGTGTTTTTGCCTTCGGACGACGTAGCGTGTCGCGCCGGCGTCCTTCTCCACTCCGCGCGGCTCCTGCGACGTCTTCAGTTCATAGACCTGATCGCGAAGAATCGCGGCCCTCTCAAACTCGAGGGCTTCGGCCGCCTCTATCATCTCTTTCTCAAGGTCCTGGATAACCTCGTGAATGCTATATTGTTCACCGCCCTCACGCACTACGCTTTTCTCAATCTCTTCCGCCTCGCGATCCGCCGACAGACCGTCCTGAATACGCTTCTCAATCTGCACCGGGGTTATCCCGTGCTTCGTGTTGTATTCTTCCTGCGCGTGCCGCCTCATCCGGGTGACGTCAAGCATTCGCCGCATGGAATCGGTCACTTGGTCAGCATACATGATGACTTTGCCGTGAATATGGCGCGCGGCCCGGCCTGCCGTCTGAATCAATGATGTCTCAGATCTCAGAAAACCCTCCTTGTCGGCATCGAGAATGGCAACCAACGATACTTCGGGAAGATCCAGCCCTTCCCGCAGCAGGTTTATGCCGACCAGGCAGTCAAAGTCAGCCTTGCGGAGCCCTCTCAGTATCTCCACGCGCTCTATGGCATCGATCTCGGAATGCAGGTACTTGACCCGCAGGCCCGCGTTTTGAAGATACTCGGAAAGGTCTTCAGCAGTCCTCTTCGTGAGTGTGGTGACGAGTGTCCGCTCCCTGCGCTCCGCTCTAGACCTCACCTCCTCCATCAAATCGTCAATCTGATCCGCCAAAGGCCGGACTTCCACGAGGGGATCCAGTATGCCGGTCGGACGAATCAACTGTGGAACAGTTTCGCCGCTGACCTCGCGCTCGAACGGGCCCGGCGTTGCCGACGTGAATACAATCTGCCCGGTGATATCACAGAATTCGCCGAAAGTGAGCGGCCGGTTATCAAGCGCTGAGGGCAATCTGAATCCATGTTCGACAAGAGTCAATTTCCT
Organism: Verrucomicrobiota bacterium; assembly: GCA_018814445.1. Taxonomy (GTDB): domain Bacteria; phylum Verrucomicrobiota; class Kiritimatiellia; order JAHIZV01; family JAHIZV01; genus JAHIZV01. The sequence continues at coordinate 3,534 of JAHIZV010000201.1, forward strand.
CGCTCTGTCTCCATTGGACATTCCGCGGATCTGCGGAACGGTGACATGTGATTCGTCGATGATCGTCAGGAAGTCCCCCTTGAAGTAGTCGATCAAACACGCCGGACGTTCACCCTCTTTCCTCCTTGAGAGATGGCGGGAGAAATTCTCAATGCCCTGGCAGTAGCCCAGCTCCTTCAGCATTTCTATATCAAACTCCGTCCGCATCCTGATGCGCTGGGCTTCGAGGAGCTTATTCTGGCTCTCAAACCACGCGACGCGTTCTTCCAGTTCATTCCTGATGTCTGAAATAGCCGTCTCGATTTTGCTGTAGGGCATTACGAAGTGTTTTGCAGGAGAGATCATCACGCTATCGAGGGATGCCTCTGCTTTGGCGGTGAGGGTGTCGATGCGCTGTATGCTCTCGACTTCATCTCCAAACAGCTCAACTCTAACGCCTGTCTTTGCGTAGGAGGGAAAGATATCGATCGTGTCTCCACGGACGCGAAACGTGCCGGGAACATTCTCGATATCGTTGCGGCTGTACTGGATATCGACCAGTTTGCGCAGCATTTCATCGCGGTCCAGCGTTTCTCCCTTCCTGACCGACACGATCATTTCCTGGTAGTCCTCCGGCGATCCCAATCCATAGATGCATGAGACGGAGGCGACGATGATGACATCTTCGCGATTCAGGAGAGAGTTGGTGGCCGAGAGGCGCAATCGCTCGATCTCCTCGTTAATCGAAGCATCCTTCTCGATGTAGGTGTCCGTCTGAGGGATGTAGGCCTCCGGCTGATAGTAGTCGTAGTAGCTGATGAAGAATTCGACCGCGTTCTCGGGAAAGTACGACTTCAACTCGGCGTACACCTGCGCGGCGAGCGTCTTGTTGTGAGAAACCAGCAGTGTCGGTTTACCGAGGCGCGCGATGACATTGGCGATCGAAAACGTCTTGCCGGATCCCGTGACGCCCTCAAGTGTCTGGTACCCACTCCCGGCATCCAATCCCCGGCAGAGCGCCTCGATCGCCGTTGGCTGATCCCCCGTCGGCTTGAAATCCGCAACTAGCTTGAAAGGCGCTGATACCATGCGCGAAGTATAAGCCCGTTCCAGCCCCTCGGCAAGAAACGCACCCCGTCGGGACTCAAGCCCGGGCATCAACGCTCAACGAGGGCAAAGAAATGGCGTACCCAGTAGGAGTCGAACCTACAACCTCCTGATCCGTAGTCAGGTGCTCTATCCAATTGAGCTATGGGTACGCCTGAAACTGAAGTGGTCGATAATAGGTGCCCTTCCGGCACTTTTCAATGCCTTCTTAGCCTTTTTCTTCAGGACGAAAAGACGGCTTTACCCCCGGAATACAGCCTCCATTTGTCACATTCAGGTGTGCGATCGCACACCTGAATGTGACAAATGAGTGCTCAGGGAGTCATCTGTTCAAGGCGTTCGGCCTGGTTTGTCATGACATGCAAAATGGCTCTCTTCGCGGCGATCTCTCCCTTGAGCCGGTTCACTTCCTGCTCGAGTTCGGCCCTCTCTCTGCCCGCCTCCCTTTCCTCATTCCGCGCCTCACTCAACTTGGCTTTTAGGGACTCCGCTTCCCGCCTTGTCACTTCGATTTCCTTCTCAAGCTCCTCGCGCTCACTTCTGGCCCGCGCAATAGCATTGGACTGCGCGGCCATCAGTTCCCGGGCCTGGCCTATGCTCTCGATGCAGCTTCCCGGAGGTATTTCATCCGACACGACCGGCGGCGATCTGTCTGCCAGAAGTCGCATCGCGACGATCGAGAATGCCGCCAGCACCATGACCGCGGCGATCAGAAGCACGAGCCATATCAACTGAGTGCGTTTCTTCATCGGGTCTCCTGTTACGCAAAGAGATCAGCTTCACCACTGGAATTGACTAGAATGGTCGTGGGCAGATCCGCGGTTATTGCCACATACTGGTCAAAGAAGGCTGCTTCCTGTCCGGACTCGGGCAGGTGGAATCCCAGGAACACGACGCTCGCGTCCTTCGAGTACTTGCGGACCGTTTCAGCATATGACTCCTCCGACACGGCAACGACAATCTCTGCATTGATCCTGCCCGCGTGCGCCAGCCGCTCGAGTGCTTCGTGAGCGGGCGTCCGTCCAGCCTCTTCGCTTACCTGCCGCAGGATTCTCACTCGTGCACGATTCCACTCCCAGTTCCGGCGAAGAAGGTATGCAAGAATCAGCATCAGGGAACCATTCCCTTCCCCACCCCACCAGATATCGATTCGCCGATTCCTCTCTTCCTCCGGAGGAAGTCCTCGGTCAATGACCGACAGGATACTCTTGCGGAGCGACTTGATATTTCGAAGATGATCCAGAAAAGCTTCTACACGGTCTAAACTGCTTGGCCATCCCATCAGGACAGTGTTGGGCTTGATTGGGCCGATCGAGTGCGACTGAACAAGAAGGCTCACACCTTCATCCAGGTCTTCCGTGACGACCACTTCCGGGAACACTGTGAGGTCATGGCGCTGCATGACCTTCTCCACATCCTCGAGGGCCGCTTTCCTCTGCCCGACAAGTTCGTCCAACCTCCCCACGAGAATGGCGGCGACGGTCACTATTCCCCTGCCGGATTCAAGCCAGACACCGTACTTCACAAGGGTAATTCGGGTCTGTGGATTCCCGGACAATACCAGGAACGTGGGACGCCAGTTTTTCGGATCGGGAGTCATTTCCTTCAGACGCAACAGCGTCTTACTGGCCATCTGGTAGAAGAAGCCGCGCCGCGCGTCACCGAATGCAGAGGAGTATACGCGTCGACTGATCAAGCCGTAGAGCGCACCGATTGTCAGGCCCGCGACGGCCGCCGCGCGAAAGTCGATCAGCATCATTACAGCAACACATGCAGCCGTTCCGAGGCCCGATAGCGTCCAGTGATAGAGTTTGAAATGCGGACGAAACGAAGGGTTTGCGCCGAAGGACTCAACAAAAGCGGCGAGATTGATCATTCCGTAGGTACAGAGGAAGAACATGGCGACGATAGATGCGACGATGTCGAATGCGCGGAGGGAGTCCTCGCCTGACGCGATGAAGACGACTGCAAAAGAGAGAACCAGGGTGAGCCACAAGGCCTCCCTGGGTTCGTTCCTGTGACGTGTGCCTCGCGCGAAAACAGTCAGCCCCGGGAAGACACGGTCGCGAGCGAGGGCCTGAAGAACGCGCGGCGCGCCCATGAAAGAACCCATCGCGCTGGAGAGCGTCGCAGCCAGAACACCCCCGATAATCGCCGCAGGAAAATGAAGCGGCGCCTGCTCCAGAAGCATTTCAAAAGGACGCTCAATCAGATCGGCTCTGACCTGCGCGCCTCCGCATAGGAGAATCTCCGCCAGGTAGACGACGAACCCCACAGTGAGAGCCGCCAGGGTTCCCCGAACGAGAGACTTGGCTGGATCCTTAAGATCTCCCGACATGTTGACACCGGCAAGAATGCCGGTGACTGCCGGAAAGTAGATCGCGAAGATTACCCAGAAGGCGATGTCGGGAGAAGTGTAGCCGGAGCTCCAATTGGCCCGAAAGGTTTCGGCGCTGAAGTTCATCGCCGCGCCGCCAAGGAGGGATCCGATCGCAACTGCCAGAACAGTCATGACTATGTATTGCGATTTGATCGCCCACGATGCGCCGAAGTAGTTGATCAAGAAAAGCAGACCGGTTGTCAGCAATCCGATCAGCAGAAAATGTTCGCGGAACTGCGGGAAGCTCTGAACCAGCGCTTCCGTGAATCCTAGCACAAAGAAAGGCACCGAGAGCGCCTGGGCGAGATACAGCGTGAGGCCGATCGATCCTCCGAATTGCAGACCCAACGCGCGGGATA
>JAHIZV010000202.1 GCA_018814445.1 Verrucomicrobiota bacterium
CAACCGCTGGAGAGGAGTTTCAATCCACGCGCCCGCGCGGGGCGCGACTTCAACGTGCTGGCGTCCTGTTCGGTCCAGAACTCGTTTCAATCCACGCGCCCGCGCGGGGCGCGACAGCATACCCTGGGACGACCTACCAGATATGACGGCAGTTTCAATCCACGCGCCCGCGCGGGGCGCGACTCTTTTTCTCTAACCTATTCTCAGGTCAGTGGCAACGCGCCCGATATCGCGAGCCCCGCTTCGCGTTCTCCTGCTATTCGGTTTTCAATGAACGTCATAGAAGCAACTCATTGATATACAGCCGTTTGCGTCATGCGCGAAACACCCGGTATTTTAGTGTCCGCTATAGGTTCGCGCTTCTCTAGATTATGAGCGTATCCCGTTCGAGGTCCGGCACTCCTTTTGCTCCGATGTGCTCGATCTTCCCGCGATATTTTGACCCCAGAAAGTAGAATCGCAGGCTGTCGTATTCGGGATCTATCAGACTGAGCAGGCGCTCGCGCAGCCGTACCCATTGGTCTGGCTCAACGAGACACTCAAAAACAGAGTTTTGCACTCTCTGCCCGTAGTCCAGGCATGCCTTGGCCACTTTCCGCAGCCTTGCTTGCCCGCGTTTATCGATGGTCGATACATCATAGCTGACAAGCACAAGCATAAATCATTCTCCTCATTTTACTTCCAGATGAAAGGTGGATATCCGTCGAGATCGCCTCGCAAGTGGCGTGCAAGAAGTAGGGCCTGGAGGTGGAAGATCAATCCGATAGGGACAGTCTCCAGAAGAAATGGATGGACTATCTCCTCCTGCTTCCTCTTCTGCCACGTAACGAGGAACTCCTTCCGTGCAGCATCGTCCATCAGCACCGCACCTGTTTCTGTCTGACGGAAATCGTCAGCCTTAACCTGCCGTCTGTTTATCAGCGACAGCACAATGCGATCCGCGAGAACCGGACGAAACTCCTCCATCAGATCAAGAGCCAGGCCGGGCCGACCTGGACGATCACGGTGCAGATACCCTACTGCGGAGTCCAGACCAACGCCCTCAAGAGCTGATCTCACATCGTGCATAAGAATGCTGTACGCAAAGGACAGCATCGCGTTGACGCGGTCAAGCGGCGGGCGTCGCGTTCTCTTCTCAAACGTGAACTCGTCATGATTAACGGTAATGAGCTTCTGGAACACACTGAAATAGGAGTGCGCCGCATCCCCTTCAATCCCGCGAATGACGTCCAGATCCTGTGGTTGTTTCAGACGATTCAAGTACTGGTCAAACCGATTGATGGCGCCGATTATGTCAGCGTCGTCGGCAGCATGGTCGCGCATGGCTCTGCGCAGAACGGTTCTACAGTTGGCGATTTTGCCCATAACGATGCTTCGCGCGAGTTGTGCTGAGTGTTCAAGGCTCTCCGCTCGTCTGTATTGCTCACGCCTCAAGAGCACATTCCCGGAAACGGGCCCCTGCACACGTGCCAGAAAACGCCCGTACTCGGTCAGGAAGCTCACTGTCACATCGCATTCTGCGCAATGCCCCATGAGAAAAGGGCTCATAAGCACGTTGCCGAAACAGACAATGCCATCGAGGTTATGCAGGGGCACGCGCAGTTTGGTTTCCTGCTCAACCTTTACAAGAACCGACTCACCCTCCTTATGCAGGTAGGCTCCCTGCGTGGATACAAACAGCGTGTTCAGGCAGCGTTTCAATCCAGGGCCTCCAGAAGGTATTTTGCGGCCGACCGACTTTCTCCCACTCCGTCGGGTATGCAGATGTCTTTCAGAGAACAGCTATCGCATTTCTTCCGCTCGTAGACGGGAGGCGGCGTGTTTCCTTTGTCAAGAAGCTCGCGAACCGCATTGATTGCAGCCATCGTTTCCGTTCGCAGATCTTCCGAAAAAGCGACCATGTGGCGTCTCCGCGGTTGCCCGTAGAAGATCGCGCCCTGGGGAACGGAACAGGCCAGCATTTCCTCGATGCAAAAGGCTTGAGCACAGAGCTGCACTTCGTCGCATCGATCCGGCTTCGGTCTGCCTCGTTTATGCTCCACAGGATAGGGCTGCCAGAAGGGCGGCACGGCGTCAGATCGATGATACTCAATGACATCGGCCTTCCCGGTCACGCCGTACGTCAGAGAGCGAAGAGGAACCGCGTATTCCATGCGAGTATCGCCGCGCGTTTCGCTTTCCGGCTTGTCGACTCGCTGGTGTCCTACTCGCCCCTCCGCTGTAAATCGATTCTCCGACCACTGTTGCTCGATATGGATCAGGGCGCACTGTCGCGGGCAGTAGGCATAGTGCTGAAGAGCTGAGAGAGGAATAAGTTCATCTTCTGAGAAGTCAGTCTTCATCCCGCGATGCCTTCTGCATATCCCACAGATAGGCCATATCTCTATCTTCAGGCCGCATATACCACCTCCGCGTGCGACAAGATCTCGCGACGCCTGAATGGATTCACCAGTGATTTCGTTTCCACGAGATCAACGTCACGCCCTAACATGGCCGAAAGCTCATCTCGCATCTCCACGAGATCAAAGAGGCTCCAGGGCGCCCCCTCTTCAAAGTCCACCAACACATCCACATCGCTCGTTGCCGAAAAATCAGGACGCAGGACTGACCCGAACAGTGAAAGCCGTCGAATCTTCCATTTGAAACAGAATTCTGTCACGCGGCTCTTTTCGAGCTGAATTCGTTCGACATTCATATGGCGGAGATCCCTTCAACCACATTGTACAGTTCTCTTCCCTGGCCCAGCGCCTTCTGATAGACCAAGGAAGGATTGCGGCCATGGTCACGAATATCTTGCTCCGTAGCCACGACAATATCCTTGGCAAAGCCCAGACCGTACAGATGCCGACAGATTTTTCGCGCCGTAATTCGTCGGGGCGTGCCGTCAGGCACGATCACCAGAACATCCAGATCGATGTCAGGCCCCATGTCGTCTCGAGCCGCTGATCCGAAAAGAACAATGCGAAGGGGATCCGCAGCGGCAATAATCCGGCGCACCATCTCATCGAGTATCTCTGTGTCAGGCCGCATAGCAGTATTCCGAAGCTTGGAAGAATCCTACTCGAAAGTTTCGATGCTTGGAAGTTTTCATGCCACGAACAGACTAGGAATCAGTCGAGAGTCGCATAGCGTGAGAGCTTCCTTCCCAGCACTTCATCAATGCGGCTCTTGTCTTCTCGATACAGTGAGACAAGCCTCTTTCCCTCCTGCTGATACAGTTTCAGCTTCTTGAGCATGCCGATCTTGTAGTCAATGGTATCCATACCCCAGTACTCGATATAGACATCGAACTCGGGCAGGTAGAAATCCGGGCGAATTGCGCAGCCGTCGATGATCCGCATGCGTTCATCATAACGATAGGCTACGCCGTGTTGACTAAGGTACTCCGCGATCTTCCGTTCGCCGTCCGACTGCACGAATGTTCCATCGTGGGCGCGGATACTCTTGTTAAGTTCAACTTTGGTGTCGAAGTTTCGCCTTTCCAGATACACTTCGTCAAAGCACTTGTCACAGAACACGCGCTGAAAGGCGCGCTGACTGCGGGCGTATTCGTCGGCGTCTACTTCAGCACTGCATCGCCGACAGCGGTGTCGAACTTGCCGCTCAGCGATGCTGACCGCTTCACGGATGGTTTTGCCCGCGGCCAACACACTTCTCTTCACATAATCCTTCTCCGCCGGATTGCTGTAGAGGTCCCGCAGATCGTCCAGGGCACCTTTTGCATCCACCCCAAACGCGCCCAGTGCCTTGGCGGCATATTGGCGCACTTGCGGATGAGCATCGGCAAGAAGAGGATGAAGAGCGCGCACGGCCGGCCCGGCAGGTACGATACCCGCCAGTTTTCCTAGAGCGGATGCTGCGAGCCGTCGCGCAAGGGCCGACTCCGAACTCACGAGTTCAGCAAGTTCCTGCAATGCGTTCGCATCCGCACTGTTGCCCAGTGCCGTTGCGCGGGCCGCTATGGTTCTTTCATTGTCACGATCCATTGTCTGTCACCTTCATGACTTGTTCCGCGTCCAGATGACGCTTCACGGCGTCGCCCGCCCGAAACGCCCGGAGAGAGTCGGCACGACGCTCCGGAGGGCGCACATTTTTCTCAACAAGTCAGAACCCATCTATAATTTCGGGCTCTAGCCCGTCAAGCGGCTCAACTTGAAGTGATCCATCTGCACTCACCTTGAGACTGCGGTGGACTTTCGCCGACGAATACTGCCCATGCGGACCGTCATGGCGCCACCAAATAACTTTGAGTACTTCCATACTTCCTTCGGGCCGCGCCGACGAAGCGTCGTTCTCGAACAGTCGCGGCAGGATGTTCTTGATTGCCTCAGCATCGTCATCACTGAAGAGCGTCTTGGTCGCCAATTGGGGATTCATACTGCCATAGAAGACGTATACACCTTCATCAACGCGATGTTTCATTCCCATGGTATCTGAACTCTTTTTCGTTCCGTCGCCTTCACCACTTACGCTCTTGGTAATCTGAGTGCTGGTGATATTCACCGGCGACAAGGAGAAGGCTGTGTGGACCGAAACAGGCCCCCTGACGCCAATCGAGATGCCAGCCCCCTTTTTGTCCCCGCCGTAGGCGAACACTTGGCCGAATGCACGAACATCAAACCACTCCTTGCAGACGGCATCAAAATTTTCCTGCGGTGACTTATCCGACTTCAAGACAGTTTCGGCTCTTTCTCGAAGGGAATTGAAATCATCGACTTTATTGTCATCCGACTGAACAAATATGTTCTTCTTTTCCTCCATCAGACGGTTTCTAATTTTTCGTTTCACGCAAACATCGGAAACCTCGCCGATACGGTCATAATTGGCTCGGGGGCGGTTTCCATTTAGGGGGTCACCATTGGGGTTGGCGTTCTTCACGCTGAATACGACTGCGAAATCAATCTTGTTAGCTAAGCTCATCTTCATTCTCCTCATCTTCGCTAGCGTTGGCCTTCTGGTTCGATTTGAATAGTTCGACTCGCTGACAGTGAAACCCTAGAAGAAACTCACCTGTTAGTGGCTCGTCAGAGGCGTAGTCGGAAACATCCGCAAACGCACAGTGAATCTCATCCATCTCCTCTGTGTATTTGTTCCTTCTGCCAAGACGCGCCTTGTATGGCACCAGTGCCAACTCAATGGTCTTCCATGTGCTGCACGGTCTTTCCGCGAAGTGCTGCATCAGCTTGGTTGCGTTGGTCGGCCTGGCTTCATTTGAGAGCTTGAGAGCGTATCCCTCCAGACAGTCCGCGACCGCAAGTAGACGCCCATAGAGATAACCTCTGGTTCTTCGTTCTCGATCCAATCCCATGGTGTATTCCTCCTTTTCTCTGCAGTAATACCGATATAGTCCGCACGCGATACCCAGTGCCTTTTGCCAGGCCCAATCCGGTAGATTCTGTCTTTGGGTTGCTTTTCTTAGGCACGAATCGACAATATCCCAAGGCAATGACGCGCCATCAATTATGCAGGGGATCAGACGTTCAACCGTTGTCTTCTGGAGATGGTCATCTACCTTAAGCTGATCCTTGTCTCTTGTTCCATAGGCTACTTGGGCGATATCTCGTGGAGCGGGCGCTCCGAAGAACTCCTTGCCCCCAGAGAAGTGCTGAAGCCATGCACAACCCGCGTGCCACCTCTCAATTTGCTTCAAGAACTCCGACCCCGTCAACTCGCGGTAGTATGTAACAGCCATGCGGCCAGGCGTGGCAGAATCAATACCCATTACGACAATCTCATCCGTCTTACCGAGCCTTACGGAATATCCGGAAAGATACTTGGAAAGGCGATCACCAAACTCCTGAGCCGTGAAACCAGAAGCGACAGCCACGCCGTCACTTTCTACAGGAAGATAGCCTAGCAAGTCGTCGCTATCTGCCAAGACATCGGGAACGTCTGCCCCCGACACTGCCCAAGCGACAACAGCCAGACGTGGCTTGGCTTGCCCTCCAGATTTGACATAGAACACTTTCCCTTGTCGGGAAAGCAACCAACGCAATGCACTATGGGCTTTTTGCGTCACGGCAAATCCAATCCCTGCCACTTGCGAGTCTTCGGTGAACTTACCGCGATAAGTAAAACCCGACGTATCATTTGACGAAACCAGCTTTGCCTTATCCCCTGCATTCCGGAGCTTTGCCGGATGGCTATCAGCCAGAAAACGTGCTTCGCCCGTGACAAAACAGAGATTCCTTTCGTCTTTCTGATTCTCTGTGTATCCTATCCACGCATCTTGCAGTGATGCGTCAATAATCGATGAGTTCGAATTGCCGGGAAGCTCAACGACCCAGCGAACGAATGCTTCCGCCTGCCAAGGATTACGCTTGCCGTTTTCATTCAACTTTCCATTCAGCAGCTTGAATACCTCTGGTTTGTTAGCATCTGTCTCCGGCCATTCTCGCAGGAGCCGACAGAATCCATCTTCCGTCGCTTTTCCATGCAAAACGTTACTGGCGATCAGATCGGATATGACATGGCCCTCCCGAACGTACGCCAAGATTGCCTCGGTTTTTGGGTGCGAGAAGTCCGACGAACACCATTCTTCCAACTCTGCCTTGTATGCCTCGAATGGCGCTCTTGGATTGTCTTTGAACCCGAGAGTGACCTCCCCGCCATATTCGACAAAATCCCCAGCAAGATACTGCAGCTTGTCGCAAAGAGGATGGTTTTTCGGGCATTTTCCGGAACGACTTGCTGATGATTCAGTGCAGGGGATAATTGTAGGGGAATCGTCCTTGCTTATAACGCAAGCTCGTAAGAAATTCCCATCACCATCGATTGCCATTTCAATATGAGCATTCTGCGCCGTGTGACATATCGGAAACAGAGGAATCGAATCATTCCTGTCGGCAATCCTATCCCTATTGTTCTCATAGGTCCGATAGAGTTTTTCAATCCAGCTCATTTTGAATCGTCTCCTCTTTGAGCCCAATGGATTGAGGCGGATGAGGGATCATTTCCCTCACAAGTTTCCGCATGGAGCATTCTTCGGGGCGGATGAACTGGATGATCCCCCTTTTCATTGCAGGTTTCCAGAAGCGGCTATGAAGCCTGAATGCGCCGGCTTCATCTGACTTCCCTTCCTCATCCGTTTTTCCGGTTTCATCGGGGTAATCAAATCCATGAAACATCACGCCATAATCGAGGCGGTCGATTTCGTCATAAGCTCCCTTTCCCTCTCCAAAGCTACACGGTTCCACATAACCTTGGCATTCGCGCGCTCCTAGAAAAATATCGCGCCGCCCGCCTTTCTTGACCATCCGCCGGGCCATGTCACAGTGTTTTCCGTCATTTCGATCACATGCCATGTCGTCGCGAAACATATTCCACTCAAAATGGGCTCTGACCTGATATTCCACATCTGATAGATAAGTATACATAGCCAAGGTGTTGAATGGCTCCTGCTTCTTTACAGGATCACGTTGCGAAGGATAAATCCCCCCGTAGTTCAGAGGCTTCACGCTCTTAACCTGCGTCCTGATCGGTTTCATCACGCGGACTTCATCGATGATCCAGATCAATGTCGGCTTCCAGTACACAGATTTCAGGATGCCTTTAAGCGCCTCATATGTGGGGATGTGATAGGAACATTTCTCGCCCCCCATTCTGGTCACTGGGTCAGTGAACAGAGCATGTCGCCCCGTCACCTTGAATTCTACGCCCTTCATCTTTTCATCCTCCCTATCCGTTCAGAAATTCCATTGGACTCACTGCTTCCTCGCTGACTCCAAAATCTTTGCTGTAATACTCAGTATTCAAATGCCATATGCCGCTATCCGGGTACACTTCGAATACCGCTCTTTTGTTGCACAGTTTCTCAAACATCCACGGAAACACATTTACCGAATATTGCTGCGCAACCTTCAGTAGTCTGGCTGTTTCCTTAAGCGACAGGTCCGGCGACAGTTTTGTGATAATCTCTTTGGCCTCATCGTTGTATGGAACGAGAATCGCCTGTGTTGGCGCATCGATAACCTCAAAGTGCTTCCCTGCAGTCTTAAACGACTGACGCATATACAGCGCGGGGCTACCGTGTTGTCTTTTATATGCATCAACAGATAGTCTGTTTTCAGAAAGAAGAGATAGCAAATTGTCTTCTCGGCCAAGTTTCTTGCGCGACAGAGGATAGCTCATTTCATGTGACCGTTCATAAAGGAAATATTGGTAGAAACGCTTCATGGCTTTGTGCCCGATCACATCATTGTCAAACTCATCCGGGCTCTTTCTGTATTCGTCCAGCACGCGAAAAGTCACATTCTGAGCGGTCTTTATTTCCGGCAACTTATCGAGGCATTCTTTGCGCAAGTTCACTATCTGAACTGTTCCGAGCTCGGGGCTCTGCCGGCCATTTCGATTACAGCGCCCTGCCGCTTGGGCTATGGAATCGAGTCCAGCTAGACAGCGAATCACAGCCCCGAAATCCACATCTACCCCCGCCTCTATTAACTGAGTGCTGATGCAGATAACGGGCTGGCGATTCTCGGGATCAAGGCAATCGACTATTTTCTTCAAGACAGCCTTCCGGTGCGCAGGACACATACTGGTACTGAGATGAAACACCTCTGCCGACAGCCGCTGGCACGCTTCAAACATGCGTTTCGCGTCTGATTTTGTGTTCGTGACAACCAGAACACTTCCTTTGTCTTGGAGCAGTTCCGAGACTCGCTCCGCCAGATCCTCCTCGGTCCAACCCCCGCTTCTACAACAATCATGAACGTCTACCCGGCGTAGTGCAGCGAAAAGCGGAGCGTAGTCGACGATTTCCATGCCACCGTCATAGGACACAGCCCCTTTGGAAAGGTTAACTCCGTGAAGAAGCGGTTGCGTTGCCGTACAGAAAACGACTGTTGAGGAGCCTATTTCCGTTAAGAAGTTCACGGCGTTGTTAAACAGATGAATTGTCCTAATCGGCAGTGTTTGGATTTCATCGAAAATGATCACCGATCTGGCAAGCTGGTGCATTCGCCGGACACTCCGTGTCCCACCCCCGAACAACGCCTCTAGAAATTGAACAGATGTGGTGAACACAATTGGAGCATCCCAGTTTTCTGACAACAGCCTATTGCGCCATGTATCCTTTTCCGGAACCAGATTCGAGTGATGCTCCAGTACAATTTCCTCCGGAATCGACTCAAATATTCTACCCACCTTGGAAGCATTTTGATCGATGATCGAAGTGTATGGGGTA
>JAHIZV010000203.1 GCA_018814445.1 Verrucomicrobiota bacterium
CCGCAGGCAGTTCTCGTTGTCGGGCTACCGCACCAACGACGTGCGCCTGCGATTCATGACAGGATCGAACCCGGGCTACAACCCGATCGTTGATGTGCAGATCGATAATATCTCCGTGGCTGAACTGCCCGTTGGAGTCGTTCTGCAGCCGATCACACCCCTGTCCACTTCAAAGCTGCAGCTCGACTGGTCTGCGTACACGAACAGCGACTTCAAGTCATACCGTATCTTCCGGTCAACGGGTGTCGGCGTAACGGAGTCATCGACACTCCTGGCGACCCTTACGAACTCGTCAACGACTACGTGGACCAACAAACTCCTGCCCGCGCGACAGCTCTACTACTACAAAGTCTTCGTCTACAATACGAACGACACCAGCGTAGGTTCGAATGAAACATCCGGCCGCACCCTCGGCATCCCGGTCGGTACACACGACAGCTTCACGGCTATCTCCAATACATGGACCTACTCGGGAACATGGACCATCCTGGCGGGAGTGGGTCCTGATGGTTCACCCGCTCTGGTCGACTCGGCAGGCGACTACCTCAACTCGTCTGACAACGCGATCCAAACCGCCGTGGACCTTACCGGGACTCAATGGCCCGTGGTTCGTTTCAAGGATCACTTCAATCTCGGCGCCGGAGACTACGGATGGTTTGAGATCTCGACGGATCAGTCAAACTGGAGCCGCCGCTACCAGATCCGCGGGGCTCGCGACACATGGAGCGAGCATGTCGTTGACCTTTCAGAATGGAAAACCCAATCGTCTGTCTACCTGCGCTTCCATTTCTACAGCGATGGTTCGGTCACGGGAGACGGCTGGTACATCGACGACTTCAGCGTTGAGGACACTGTGCCTGTCGAGCGCACGGGCGGCTTCTATGACGGCATGGAGAACGGAATGACCAACTGGATCGCCACCATGTGGTATGCGGCCACAAACTCGCCTTATACGGGCGTGCTTTGCGCCCGCGACAGCACCGAACCTACCGTGCACAGCTCAGCGTACATCATGAGCCCTCACGCGCGCTTCGATCTAAGTTCGACGGTCAGTCCCAAGCTAACCTACTGGATCAAAGGCTCTATGAATCACTGGTCTGCGCACTGGCGAGTGGAGGGCTCAGTAAATGGCGGCGTGACATGGTCGGCCATAGATGCTCTGGATCAATGGTCTGGAGGCTGGACCAAACGGCAGATATCGCTGGCAGGCTACCGCACCAACAACGTGCGTTTTCGCGCGTACGTTTCTGCCGATTGGGGCTACGCGCCTGCAATTGATATCTCCATCGACAACTTCGGCATTGGCGACGCCACCCCGTCCACTCCGATACTGCTTGCGCCGCCGAACAATCAGCCTGTCGGCATATTGCGGCCGACACTGGCGGTCAAGAATGCTTCGGACTATCAGAGCGATGCCTTGAATTACAGGTTCGAGATATATTCCGACGTTAACCTGAGCAATCTCGTTGCGCAGGTGCCGAGTATCGCGGGAGGATTGACCTCGACCGCATGGCAGGTGGATACCGACCTGACTGACAACTCTCAGTACTGGTGGCGCTGCCGCGCGAGCGACGCATCGAATTCGGGGCCGTGGATGACAACGGCCACGTTCTACACAAGCGAAACCAACGCTCCGCCGAACGCAGTGACCATCGCCGGCCCCCCAAAAGGCGCGGTAATGCGCAATGACACATTCACGCTTTCGTGGTATCCGACGACTGATCCGGATCTCAGCGATACCATTTCGCTGTATCACATTCAGATCGATAACAACACGGACTTCAGTTCACCCGAAGTAGATGACAGCAACATCAGTATCGGCTCCATCCCAACCGGAGGCTACTGGGCAGTAGCCCGCCCCCTGAACTCGCTGGCGGGCAACAGCAATCTCGTGATGATCACCGACTACCGCTGGCGCATCCGCGCGAGGGATAGCAGATACGCATGGTCGGCATGGACGTCAGGTCAGCACTGGTTCACCTTCGGCATACCCGCGCCGGACTTCAACCAGGGCCACATGAACACTGATGGAACGATCACCTTCGAGTGGGACATCGGCGCGGACAACGTATACATTTCGTTCTCGCCGACGCTCGATCCGCCGGACTGGCAGGTAATCGCCGGTCCTCTGGATTCAGATAACTGGACGGGCACGCCGCCGGCGGAACATCCCATCGGGTATTACCGCGTACACGGCGATTGATGCGAGTGAGTAAAGTCCAGTGTCGCACCGTGCATGGCTTCACTGACAGGACAATCCCGTGGGATGTCCTTCACCTTTATGGCAACTGCGCCCGGATCCGGTAGTTCCGTGACGGCACGTCGTTTGTGTCCAGAATCGACATCGTTGCGTTGGTTCCCGTGACACTACCCGTCAGATTACTCCACTCCGGACCGCTGATGAGGTGATCCTTGTATTGGAGCGCATAGACCCTTGCTGTTGACGCAGGGAACTGAATGTGGTTGTCCGAACCGATAACCAGGGCATCAATGCGCAGATAGGAAAGTATGTTTGAGGGATTCGTGTCCGCCAGGTATTCCTCGAAATTGGTGAACCCGTCACTGTCAGAATCCGCGCTCGCGACCATACCCGTTGGAGAACCGAAGTGCAGGTTCTCCCAGAAATCAGGAATGCCGTCATTGTCGTCGTCCGCCGGACCCGCCAACTCGGTGACATAACCGCGCAGGAGCATATTATCCACCCGCCAGAAGCCGGCGGCGTCGGATGCGTCCTGGCCGTAAATCCGGAACGTGACATCCCCGGTCAGGCCGAAGAGTTGTTGCGTCGTTGAGTTCCCCTCATAGCTGCTATGCGTGGATCCCACGCCCAGGTCACCGGCAAAAGAATCCTCGCTGGACCGCACAATCCACATTTCCGGACCCGCGTCTGAACGGTCATCGAAGGAAATCCGCTCCAACGTCAGCTCGTAGCCGCTTTCGATTGTGATGGAGAACTCGAAGTAGCGGGAGTAATCCGAGACGTTCCAGTTCGTGTGAGCGATGGCCTGACCCGGATTGCCCTTGAGGAAAGCCGCCAGACTGTCATACGAATCGAACGTAGTCGCCGTGATATGATTGGTGGCATATTCGGGGGTCTGTTCAAAGACGTCGCTGCCGTCCTGAAAATCATAGAACACCAGGTTCGTCGAAGCGGCGAAGTTCTCCGGGAGGACCGTGATCTGCACGGATCCCGTCGATACTCCATCACTGTCGGCGGCATAAAAATGCACCGTGTAGGTCTGCCCCGTTTGTCCCGCGGCAGGCGTAAACGTAAACGTTCCGTTCACAGTTCCCGTCTCTGACACCTGCGGGAAACTCGCGTTGGGCGGAAGATTACTGGCCGAAAGCGTGACCACCTCAACATCGGGCTGAGTGGCCGAGACTGCGAATGACAGCTCGTTGCTGACGATTGCATTCTGATTTGCGAGCCCGCTGATGTTGGGCGGGCTTCCGGTCGAGCTTCCTGAACAAGTGTCGGAGGAATGGCTGCCCAGACCATCGAGAACAGTTGAGCCCGGACTGGTCCACTCCAGAGACGGGTCAAAGGCATCATTGCCCACCGGATCGCCCGATGTGACGGAGAAGTTCCTGCGAAGCACATTGTCCGCTGTTGAATAGGATCCACTTCCCCAACTGGTTCCCGGATCCTCTCCTATCCTGCCGATGACATCAACAAGCGTCGCGCCACCGTCTGTGCGCAGTGCGATTGCGTCGTCACCGTTATACGCCAGGTTCCCTGTTTGATCAGGCGTTCCGGTCCATTGGTCAGCCAGAGAGTGGGCAAGTACGTAGACACCCCCATTGGTGAGTGAGGCGGAACTCAGCGCAACAACTGTTCCAGGCGACGTCGCGCCGTTCGCGTAGATGGCGAGATCGTAATCCCCGAGACCCACGCTGACGCCGCTGTTGTTGTATAGCTCTATGTACTTGTTATTTCCGCCGTCATAGTCGACATACTCAGAAATAAACAGGCCGCATTCACTGCCGCCGCTTGTGATGGAAATCGTAATGGTCTCGCTATCAGCACCATCATCGTCGGACGCGTAGAACGTGACATCGTAGTCTCCCGCGGGAGAAGCGGTGTTCCATGTGAAAGAACCTGTTTCGTTGGTTGCGCCGAAAGTACTTCCGGCTGGTGCGTTGCTGACTGAAAGCGTAACGGCGTCACCGTCTGTGGGAATCGCCGAGATACTGAACTGGATGTCACCCCCTACCGTTGAGGACTTGTTGCCGATGGAATTCAAAATCGGGGGCGATTCCGGAGTTGATCCGCCGCCGTCATAGTAGAGCTCAACAAACTCGTAGATGTAGTTTCCGCCGCCCGACGCATCGGCATACTCGCTGACGACAAGCCCCGAAGCTCCGTTGCCGGTTGCGCCGGAACCTGGAGAAGCGCTTGTGTTGGGTACAAGGTTCCAGCTCGACTGTTGAGAAGCGTCGAGCGATGCGTCGATACGTTGCACGGTGTAGTTCTTCGCTGCTGCCTGCCCGGTGGGACCCTCAATAGTCATCCCTCCGTCATCACGCAGTTCATACTTCTCCGCCCCGTTAATCTGCGGCAGAATATCTCCCGAGTTCAGAAAGACCACATCCGCACCAAACGAAACGCCCCAGAAGGATTCAAAGGCGGCCTGTGATGCGTTGCGAGCAATCACGACATATCCGCCCGCTGGAATTTCAGTACTCGCGGGAATGGTATAGGTCTGGTCGCTGTTGAACTGGAGCACCTGGTATCCACCGACATCCAGACTGCCGCCAGCCAATACACTGATGCTCACCGTTCTGTTATTCGTCCCGTCCTTGTCGGCCGCCAGGAAGTTCACCTGGTAGCTTCCCGCCTGATTCGTCGAAGGCATCCAACTGAATGTGTTGGTGACTCCTCCGGCGTTGGTCACTGTGGTAAACGCGGCACCACTCGGAAGATTGGTTGCCCACAGTGTAATATCGTCCCCGTCGGGTTCGCTCGCCGACACGTCGAACGTCAAGAGATTGGTCACCGTGACGGACTGGTTGCCCGGCACGACCAAGGCGGGAGGAAGATTCGTTGCCGCGGCCCCGACTCCGTAGAGGGTCAGTTCCAGCGAACTCAATGTGCCCACGTCCGAAGCAGCACGGTCGGCTACCTTCACGGTCCACGTTCCCCAGGAATTCTCGCCCCAGTGTCTGACAGAAGAGAATGTCCAGCCGGAGTAGTTGGCGCCGCCGTCACCGTGTTCTTCGGCCAATACACTTTCCGTACCATCCGGCGAAGTAAGAATGATTTCCAGATCCCCGCGGTATGGGTGCGTGATGCTGGCTTTCACGGTCACATGTTCAACACGGAGACCTGCTGAACTCATGTCGAATGTGCGGGTCACACCCGTCGCGTTGTCATCGGGAATAGAAATCGAAAGTCCGGACTGCAACGCGGATACGCTGGTTCTGGCGGAGAGATTTGTCCACGCGAGAGCCATGGCTACCGCAGCTTCCGCATTGATCAGTCCCGCGCCGTACTTGTGGTTGAAATGGTATCCTGCCCCGTTATTGATCCAATCACTGTCCCCGGTGTTATTCTTCGTGGCGGATCGTATCAGGATTTCCTGTACGTCCCGCCAACCGAGAAGCGGATTGGCTTCAAGCATCAAAGCAACCACCCCCGCAGCCAGCGGCGTCGCAGACGAGGTCCCGCCGAAATCATCAGTGTAATCGCCTGATTGATAACCATTTCCGCCGATCAGGTCGGTAGTGGTTATCCCCTGGGCGCCTCCGCTGGAAGGAGACGTGACAACATGGCAGGCACCCGGTTCGCTGTACCAGGCCTGCGTGCCGTCGTCCGCGAGCGCCGCGATAGACACCGTGTAGATCGAGTTGGCATAACCGTCATAATTGCCGTTGTCGTACGCTTCGAGACCATTGCCGCCGGCCCATGTGTAGATAACGCCACGTCCGCTGCGCCCGCTGTGAACACCGTTTGAAAGTGCCGCAATGGTCAGCGTTCCCGGCCCTTCAAGCGTCGCGCCATCATCACTCGGCCCCCAACTGTTGCTCTTGATATGGATAACGCCGTTGCTGTGCGCCATCGCGTCCGCTTCCTGAGAATCGGTGGTGTAGTCGGAAATAAGCCTCATGCCAACCAGCGTCGCATCGTACGCCGCGCCGGAGACGCCAAGACTGTTGTTGCCCTTCGCGGCCGCGACACCCGCACAGGCTGTGCCGTGATGATCGTAGGTCAGGTTCGGACTCGGATCGGCGTCGTCCCCATTCCAGTCCCAGTCGATGACCGTATTGACGTTCGGCGAGAGATCCGGATGTGTAACCTGAAGACCGTCGTCCACGATGCCGATCAGAATTCCGTCGCCCCGATACGAATCCCAGACATTCGTGATATTGACGTCGATTCCCGCGGTACCTCCGTTCTGCCCGTAGTTCCTCAAGTGCCACTGATCGTTGATCAGCGTGTCGTTGGGAAGGAATTTCTTCTGTTGCTGCCGCGCGAGGAGCGGCTCCGCAGAAAGAACGCCCGCCGCGGCGCCGAGTTCGTCGGCAAGTTCGAAGGTCTGCAGCGGATCATCCGCCTTGATCACAGCATAACCGGGCGCGTAGTCCCGCGGCTTCCCGATCTTCACCTTCTTTCCCTGCGCAATCCTTCCTATTTGACCCGGATCGGCCATACGAACAAGAATGTCCCCCGTCAGAACGCGGCGCGTGAAATCGGATTTCCCTTTTCCCTTTTCATAGAGAACGAGACGCATGTCGGCACCGGTTTTCGTCCGCCTCTCAGCGGCGTAGTTCCTGATCCCCTGAACGTCCTGAAACACGGCAGTCCGAACCTGCTCATGCCTTCCGCTCACACCCACAACCTGCACTTCGTCAAGGGCCAGTTCAAACTCACGAGGCACTCCTCCGTCCTTCAGAATATGATTTAAGGAAAGAGCATCCGCCTTCGTTGACAGCGTGCAGACAAGCGCGCCAAGGATGAACAATTTCACTGGAGGCATACGAAATGAAGTCATGGCTGTTCTCCGCTCCAATCCCTGAACTCTTCCTTCTCCGCATCAGAGGCCTTGTTCCACCAGGACTTCAGTTGCCCCAGAGCACTCGAATCCGCGGGCAGATTCTTGTCCTCATCCTTCTTCTTCCCATTACTGAGCTTTTCGACAACGACAGGGGCATAGCTCGGGTCGAGGTCTTTTGAGCTGACCCATTCCAGGCGAATATCGACCCGTTGATTCCCCTTCAGTAACTGCTCGTCAGAGGGCTCGTCGCAGACAAGGCGGTAAACCGTCCCGGGTTCGCCGGAAAATGTCAGGCGAACAGGATCGGATCTGAATACGCCATGGTCCGCCTCGTCGATCTCATAGACCACGGAGTACCTGACATCGATCGTGTGTTCGCCGGGGAGCAGAAGAAGTCTTTGAGCAGCGGGCGCCGGCAGGTATCCAAGTGCGGCGGTGTTCTTCCCGTCGACTTCAAGCACATCGACGAGCTGGGGCTTAATAACAGCAACGAGCGCATCCTCCTCCATCTCAGCGCCTTCGTACAAATGATGCGTCCGAAGTGTTCCACAAGCGGACAGGCAACACACACCGATGATCAAAAGTATCTTTCCAGCAGTCTCCATGGCGTTACTCCGGCGCGCTGTTATCCGGTTACAGGGGGTAGATAGTATTACATCCATGCACGCCTGTCCCCTACTTATTCAGGACAACAAAGACGCATGCACCCATGCCAAGCACAGTATGCGAATCCTCCCCAACCATCAATTCCCTGATGGTACGGCGCGGCCCGCGGCGCAGTCCCATTTTCAACCGCCTGAGCGCTTCCATCTGTCACATTCAGGTGTGCGATCGCACACCTGAATGTGACAGATTAGACGGAGGATCGGGTTGGCTATTTGTGAGTAAATGGACCTTTCCACAGTCCCGCCCACGCCGGAAAGGCTGTCAGCGGCAAGTGGAGCTGTCGGATGCGGCCGGGAATGCGGGCTAAAGCAGATTGGCGGCAAGTTCCGCCACTTCTGAGCGTACGCCCTGATTCAGCATGACATGGGCCGCTATGCCCTGATCGCGGAACTTCTCAACGACCGCGTTCAGGCCGTTGGACAAAGCGTCCACATACGGATTGTCGATCTGATACAGGTCGCCCGTCAGAATAATCTTGGTGTGATGCCCCACCCGGGTAATGACGGTTTTGACTTCGAGGGGGGTGAGGTTCTGCGACTCATCGATGATGATGAACTGATTGGGAATACTGCGCCCGCGAATATACGTCAGCGGTTCGACCTCGATGAGGTCGCCGGTAATGCTGAGATCCCGGCTTTTCCTGTCGCTCGGGCGGCCCTGCTTTATGAGATCCAGCGCGTCCAGAATGGGCTGCATCCACGGGTCGAGCTTTTCTTCGACCGTGCCCGGCAGATAGCCGATATCTTTTCCCATCGGGAAGATCGGTCTCGAGACAAGCATCTTGCGATACTTCCTCTCGTCTATCGTTTTGTGCACTCCCGCAGCAACGGCCAGAAGTGTTTTCCCGGTGCCCGCCTTGCCGGCAAGGGTGACGAGACGGATTCTGTCGTCAAGCAGTGCATCCATCGCGAAACGCTGTTCCATATTGCGCGGTTTGATCGGACGGAGCGTTTCCGGCGTCGAGAGAATCTTGATGAAGACGTTCTCCCCGACATCGTATCTCGCAAGCATCGTGTGTTCCGCATCCTTCTCGTCTCGCAGGCAGATATATTCATTCGGAGACAACCGGTGTTCCTCAGGCGCTGGAAGCCTTCCGTCACCCGCAAACCTGGAGAGGTCCGCAGCGGAGACGTCGAGCGACGAGTAACCGGCAAACAGCTCCGACGTCTGGACCTGGCCGTTCTCATAATCTTCAGCTTCAAGTCCGAGAGCGTCGGCCTTTAGCCTCAGGTTGATATCCTTGCTGATCAGCGTACAGGGCACGGATCCATTACCGTTCGAAAGCTCCCTCGCCATCTGCAGAATCAGGTCGTCAACCGGCACCTTCGTTGAGAAGGGGTCGTGATCTTTTGGAAAGGCGACTGTGAGCGTTCCTCCGTTGTCCATCTGGATACCCTCGGACAAACGCCCGCGCGAGCGCAGATCATCAAGCATGCGCGCGACGCGGCGCGCGTTTCTGCCGCGTTCGCTCAACTCCCGTTTGAACTGGTCTATTTCCTCAAGCACCTTGAGCGGGATAATCACGCTCCGCTCGGGAAAGTGGTTGATGGCGCTGGGGTCGTGAAGAAGAACGTTGGTGTCGAGTATGAATTGTTTCATCTTTTGGTTTCTTTTTCCGTCGCATCCTGCTTCCCGGCGAAACAGCCGGCCTTATACTGGACAATATACCCGGGATCTGCGCCATATAAAGCGATCTTCGAACGCAAGGGACAAGGAAATAGGGCCTCGCCATATAGCAACTCGCGACAGCCAATTGAAGTGGAAAACGGCTTTGAATTCATTATAACTAGTTCACTGAGGCACTGAAATGGAATCGAGAACAATAACGGACTCAGTCGTTCCGGAGAAAGCCGTCCACATACAACTCCTTGGTGTGGACTACATCCACGTGCCTGCCGCGGACGGAGGAGATCTGTATCTGACCAGGTTCGGTCTCCCGCTGGCCCAGTATCTGAAACTTGAAAACTGGCGCGAAGCCGCCTGGTTCGATCAGAACCGCGAGCGTCTGCAGGGAACAAGCACGGTCTATAAGGTGTCGACCAAGCCGATTAACGGCCGGAGCGTGAGCCTGGTGGTGAAATGGTGCCGCGTGGGGGAACACGTCCCGCTTGACACCGCGTCCTTCTCGAAATTCACCGAGGCCGAGTTCAATAGTCCCTACGAGGAGTTCTCTCTCCTCATGGAGATGCGGGAGAAGGCAGATCCAGGGACAGTCAGAACGAACCGACCCCTGGCCATCTATGTCCCGGCCGAACGCCTTGAGTTATGGCAGACCGGCAGATCGAAATCGAAGATAGCCAGGAAGACGGCCAAATACAGCGATGTCGAACTGGATATATACCGGCAGTACATCATGATCTACGAATGGATAGAGGGGATATCCGCCGATGAGGCGTACGTTGATCTGTTTCCCGATCCGGAAGCACGGCTTCAGAAACTCATCGAAATCACCGAGCAAACTCATGCCGACATGAGGAAACAGGGTTACACGGTCATGGACCATAAGCCGGCGCATATCATTGTCCGGCAACGTGATGACGGCTCCCTGCTTCGCAGAAGGTCAGGAGATCTGCCTTACGCGCTGGTTGATTTTGAACTCCTGGCGCGCACCCCGGACCACGAACAGCGCATCAGGCCAGACGCGTTGAGTATCTGAAGGGCCAGAGCAAGCGCTTTCTGGAAGACAAGACCGAAGTCTTCCCCGAGCATCTGCGCCGCGAGACTATTTTCAGAACGGAGTATGTGGCCGGTCATGCGGAAAGCACGCACGGCATCCTGTGGGTCGTGGGCAAGCATCATGAACTCTTCGATTATTTCGTGCCTGAACGCTGGCGGAGAACACATCGAAAGGCGATTTCGGAGACCAACAAAACCTATTACACAAAGACAAAGGATCAGATCAACCTCGTCTGGAAAGTGTCCCGCGTCGGCGAACTGCCCGACATCGACCCCCGTCAGCCCAATGCCTCCACGCTGGTCGAACACGGATTCAACAGTCCTTTCGAGGAATTCGACATCGCGCTCGAACTCAGTCGAAAAGGCATAGATACCGTCTATCCCCGCGCCATTTACATGTCGGGAAGGGAATCCGAACAGTCCGGACTCTACGTGGTCGACACCAGCCGCTTCGAAAACCATAAGGACATTCTGGCCATGGACGGCGCTCCCGCTCTCCGCCCGAACCACAGCTACATCACCATCTGGGGTTACTGGAATGGCCTGGATGAAATGCTGGCGGACAAAGATCAGACCTATTGCGAGGGAATAGATCTCAGCCGGGCGTGGAAGAAGAAGTTGATCACGCACAAAGAGCTGACGCATTTTCTGGAAAGAGAAGAGAGCCGGCTGGAGAACGCGGGATTTGTCGATCTGGCCCTCAAACCTACTCACTTCCTTCTGTCGATTCTTCCTGACGGTTCACTGCTGCGAGATGAATACGGCGAGCCCTGCCTGAGAATCTGTAACATGGAACTGATCAAACGAACGGGAGAGCAAGTGAAACATGCCTGAGCTTCCCGAAGTCGAAACCATAGTCCAGCACCTCCGCACATGCGGCATCATCGGCAAGAGCATCGAGAAAGTCAGCGTGCTGTCCGCGGACTGCATCGCTTCCGGATCTCCGACACGGTTCAAGAAACTGGCTGCGGGGGCACGCATCAAGCACATATCCCGCCGGGGCAAATGGATCAGTCTGAGCCTGGATGCGGGCACGATACTTGTACATCTCCGCATGTCCGGCAGTCTGCGTGTGCTGGGGGAGGATGAAGAACTCGATCCTTATGACCGCCTTGTCCTTGAACTGACCGGAGGCAAGCGGCTTGCCTTTCGCGACATTCGCAAGTTCGGAAGAGCGTATCTCGTACAGGATCCTGAGGAAGTACTCGGCAATCTGGGGCCGGAGCCCATGAGCGGGGAGCTTACCGAAAAGAGCTTCCACGAAATGCTGACGACCCGCCAACGCCAACTGAAACCCCTGCTGATGGACCAGACGTTCCTGGCGGGGATGGGTAACATCTATACGGACGAAGCTCTGTGGGAAGCCCGGCTTCATCCTGCCCGACGGTCCGAGCTGATCTCACCGACCGAGTCGCGCCGGCTCTTCCTGAGCATCCGGAAGGTGCTGGAGGCAGGCATTCGGAATCAGGGAACTTCTCTCGGCGACGGACTCGCCAACTATATCAGCGCGCAGGGAGAACCCGGCCGGAACCAGATTCACCTGAAGGCGTACGGCCGCGAAGGCCTGCCCTGCCCCCGCTGCAAAACGCCGATAGAGAAGATCGTCGTGAATCAGCGAGGCACGCATTTCTGCCCGACGTGTCAGCAGCTTCGCTGAACTTCGAACGCCCAACTATCAACTCAGAACATTCAACTGTTGAATGTGCCCTACAGCTCCGCCCTGACCTTCTTCATCGACAGGAATCGACCCGGACAACGCGTAGGTTTAGGGTTGATCTCACAGTGACCTTTGACTCGGTCCGGCTGTAAATCCGCTTTCTCAAGCAAGTAGCCTGTGAGTAATCGGAGGCTGCGAAGCTGATTCTCTGTTGGCTTATTCCGATCAAAGTTGCCGACAAGACAAATGCCAATGCTGACCTCGTTCAGCGAATCGCTTCTGAGGTGCCCGCCGTGAAGCTGTTTGCGCCACCTGTCCCCAATGGCGATCTCTCCATCGCGTATGCCTTTTCCATTTCCTATGACGAAGTGATAGGCGAGGCCATGTTCCATGTGCCGCTTGTTCCGGTGGTAGGAGTCCATTCCTTTGACCGTCCCGCTTTCAGTGGCGCTATGATGGACGACGATGTACTTCCACTTCCTGGTCACGCGGATTTTATCCAGCTGATTCGCCAGTACGGGGTGTTCACCTCTGAGAGAAGACCTGGGGCTGTCGACAAACGGTACTACCAGTTTCTGCCCGACCTTGAGGCGGTCCGGATCGGCAAGCGTGTTCAACTCGATCAGCGTCGAAATCCGCGTGTGGTGCTTCCGGGCTATCCGTTCCAGCGTGTCACCTGTCTGCACTTCGTATTCAATGGGTTCCCCGGGTTTGATCGGAATACTTAGCTTCTGCCCGATCTGAAGTTTCTTCGGGTTTGAGATGTCGTTGAGCCTGGCGAGGGACGAACTGCTCACGCCGTGCTTTGACGCTATTTCGCTGAGCGTATCGCCTTTCCTGACGATGTAAATATTCTCCTCCGCCCAGGCGGAAACACAGAGCAGGAGGAGACAGGCAAACACGCAGACTTTCTTTTCAAGATAAGACATCCCGGCGATGATGCCGAAACGGCATGTCAGGAGCAAGGCGGGAGTCAAACAGCGGGCTCACTTGCCGTCTCGCGGCGTCACTGAGTCAGGGCTGCATACGACTCGCTGACCTTCTCCCAGTTGACCACGTTCCACCATGCGTCAATGTAGTCGGCGCGCCTGTTCTGATAGTGCAGGTAGTATGCATGCTCCCACACGTCGAGACCGAGTATGGGCACTCCCTTGAGATCAGAGATACCCGACATCAGAGGGTTGTCCTGATTGGGAGTTGATCCAACCGCAAGAGTACCGTCCGCCCGGGCAACCAGCCAGGCCCATCCGGAGCCGAACCTTGTTTTGGCCGCCCCATTGAAAGCGTCCCTGAAAGAGTTCATATCTCCGAAGGCATCGTTTATCGCAGACGCGAGACCCTCTGAAGGTCCCACGGACCCGCCCGGCTTCATCACCTGCCAGAACAGCAAGTGATTGTAGTAGCCTCCGCCGTTGTCTCGCACCGCGGTTTGAACCGGCTCCGGATAGGTCGCCAAATCCGCCAGTATCGCCTCGATGGATTTTTCTTTGAGCTCCGGCGCGCTTTCGATGGCGGCGTTCAGTTTCGCCGTGTATCCCGCGTGGTGTTTGTCGTGGTGGATCCGCATCGTCATGGTGTCCACATACGGCTCCAGTCCATCGTATGCGTAAGGAAGATCGGGCAGCAGGAATACGCCATCGGCTTCTTCGACCCCTGCTCCGCCTATCGCCCGGCCGGGTTTCAGTACCGCGGCTCCGGCAAGCGCCATACTGCTTACGGCAATAAAATCGCGTCGTGTAAGCCCGCCTGATTGCTTCTCAACGTTCATCTTCTTCTCCTCTTTTCAGGGTAACGCGTGAGCCTAAAAGTACTCCACAATCGGGGGAGTTCAAGTGAACGTAAAAACTGCCCGAAACTTCCAATGCTTGGAAGTTTTTCAGCGCCTTTTTCCAGGGATTGGAAGCTCGCGCCTTACTCCGCCGTAACACGGTAATGAGAATGGGCCCCGCTGGCCGTATCCGTGTAGGTGTTCAGCGGCGTCACGGCGGGAATGCCGGTGATGATATGGGTGAAGTTCGTGTTCAGATTCTCGGCGCGTGACACGGTGTACTGCCTGCCGGCTTTGCCCGGCCAATTGATCACCACGCCGTTCCCGGCGGGAGCCGGCGTACAGGCGACAACGCTGAAGAAGGATGTCGAGTTGAGCGGATTGAAGCCCGTGTACACCTCTTCGCCGTCGGTTTGCGTGTCGCCGTCAGTGTCACGGACGAGAATGTCCGTTCCATACGTGTACGCTTCGGCTCCATCGCTGAGTCCATCACCGTCCTCGTCAACCAGTGAACTCGCGAATTCGTAACAACCCATGTCGTATTTGTTAGTGCCGTCCGCATCTCCATCGAGTGGACGCGGCAATCCGTCCAGGTCCGCATCAATGAACGCCACGTTGGTTCCTGCATCGATGCAAGGCGAAGAGGCCTGCAGATGAAGGTCGTACGCGGCGGGGTTGACGAACTGCGGATCGTTGGTGATACATCCTGTCCCGCCCGGCAGGCCGTTGGTAGGCGTTATGGCCGTGAACTGGATCGTTCCGCCGGATCCGTTCTGAAACCAGTTCGCATTCTCGTTGCTGACCGCGATGCAGTTGCGGATCAGCGTCCCGCTTCCGTTACCCGAGAGGTAGATGCCTCCGCAGGCATCGGCGGTATTGTCGAACATCGTACAGTGCTCCGCGGTTCCTCCCTGGAAGAAGTACGCGGCGCCCCCGCTGGCGTAGGCATGGTTTGTGACAATGATGCAGTTCCGGGCCAGTCCGCCCTCGTTGAAGGCGATGCCGCCGCCATACCAGAAGGCACGGTTGTGAAGGAGTGTACACTCCTGCGCGAGGGACCCGGAACCGGTGAGGTAGAGCCCGCCCCCGGTATGGCCTGTATTGCTGACAATGGTGCACCCCACGAAACTGGCGTTCGCAAATCCAATCGCCCCGCCACCTGCGTTGGATGCCGTGTTGTGAGAGAAGTCGCAGTCAACGAAACGCCCGGCCGGGGAGGCGTATGCGCCACCGCCGTTTGTCCAGCAGTCGTTCCAGGTGATACTGCAACGGTTGAAAACACCCGTCTCGCAGTAGATGCCGCCGCCACTCGCCATCGACCAGTTGTTGCTGAGAACAACGTCCTCGACGATTCCGCCCTCGAAGTAGATGCCGCCGCCATGGTTGGTGCTCATGTTGCCGGTGATACGGCAGTCGCGCACGTAGTTGCCGTCGAAATCGGCGTAGTCGCTGTAAATGCCGCCGCCGTATTCCGCGACGTTATTTACGATGTCGCAATGCTCCAGTCCGTCTCGGAGTGTATAGACGCCGCCGCCCTTCCATGCGTAGTTGCTCATGATAAGACAGTTGCGGACAGTCCCACCGTGAGCAATAGCGACCCCACCTCCTTCGCCGTAGCTGTACGCCCGGTTTCCGATAATGTCACATCGCTCAAGAATAGATCCTTCGCCGCTGACCTTCACTCCGCCACCTTCGAAGTTGGCTCGGACGACGTTGTCCTTAATAAGACAATCTGCAATACGGCCCCCAAAGTAGAGCATAGCGCCAGCGCCAACGCTGGCGTCATTGCTGATGATGGTGGAGTTCACAACGGTCCCGCCTTTAACGTAGATTCCCCCGGTGACGTCCTGGGCGTGCTGGTTCGCTACGAGACAATTCGTGACCAGGCCGCCTTCATTCAACCACACACCCGCCGCGTCACCGCCGCCCCCGGTTTTCGGATTCTGGAAGGCGTCGTTCGAGAGAATGTCGCAGTCATCCACCGTCCCGCCCCTGTAGCAGTAGACCCCGCCGGCCCAGTAGGCGTCGTTCGCGAAGATCACGCTGTCGACGAGAAGGCCGCCATAGTACATGTAGACGCCACCTCCGTAGTTGAAGGAATCGTTCGCCTGGATCAGACAGTTTGAAACCACTGACCCATCGTATCGGAGATACACACCACCCCCGTCATACGCAGCATTCGCCTGCACAGTAGAGTCAAGCAGGACAGCTCGCTGCATGAAGACCCCGCCGCCTCGCCGCGAAGTATTGGTGGCGGTGTTGTACTTGACCACGCAGTCCCGGGCCACAGCGCCTTCAAGGAGGTACATGCCTCCACCATGATATCCAGCCTTATTGTAGCTGCTCGTGGTGTTGTGGATCGATACGTTCCCGTAACAGTTGAGGCCCGCGCCATAGTACTTGCACTCGTTTGACAGGAATGTGCTGTTAGACACCACACAGCCATCATTCAATCTCGCGCCGCCGCCATAGTTTGCGTAGTTGCTGAACACAGTGCACCGCGCAATATACCCGCCCTCATCAGCGTAAACAGCTCCACCATTGTTCGTGCAGGCATTTCCGTGGAGCGTCGAGTCGACAATCTCACCAGCGGCATAGAACGCGACCCCGCCGCCGTTATTCCACGAGGAGTTACCTGTCACCACGCAATTGGAGACCAGGCCTCCGCCCAGGAAATAGATGCCTCCTCCATAACTCTCGCCTTCGCGCCACGAGTTGAGGGGCGCGCCACCAGTCAGCGTGAAACCGGTCAAGCGTGCGCCTTCGGTCAGGTAAGCACATCGCGTCACATTGCTCGAACCTGACCGACGACCCATGATGACCGTCTTGCTCGGATCCGGGTCAGCCGCCATCACAGTCACTGGCTTCGTGATAGCCACGCGGTTCGTAGGACCATAGACAGCGCCGCCGTTGTCGTACACGCCTGTCGCCACAAGCGTTACTCCCCCGGCATAGCTGTTCGCGTCGACCGCGTCTTGAATCGTGGTAGACGCGTTAACCCAGGATGTGAAGGGCGGGACATGTCCGCCCCCGGTCGCTACGTAGTTCGTGTAGCCATGGGCGACATGAACCGAAATGGTCGCCGCAGTCAGACCATCGTTGTTCCACGCCGTCAGCACCACATGGTAGAGCCCGGTGGCGGCATACGTATGTCTCAGCATGCAGATGTTCGAGGCGTCTTGTCCATCGCCGAAGTCCCATCGGTATCCACTGACGCGGCCTTCGGTTCGCGAGGTGAATTCAATCGGATACGTCAGCACCGCATTCGAAGGAAAGGCTTCAAGAAGTACCGATATCCCGCCTGTCATACTGGAGGGCCAGAACTCATCGCAGCCGATATCGACATCAGCTCCATTCGTGCGTGCCTCACCGTCTATATCCAGTGCGCTGAAACAGTAGGCGGTGTTCCCTGCATCTACGCACACAGCAGTCGATACGATGTGCGGATTGTAGGGCGAAGCCAATCCCGGCTGATTGGTGGTATTGGCCGTGCCGCCGGGCAATGGCGACATGCAGCTGTTCTGAGCTTCTAGAGAGGAATCGTCGTTGTAGTCAGCGAAGTACTCCGCATTC
>JAHIZV010000012.1 GCA_018814445.1 Verrucomicrobiota bacterium
TCATCATCTTTCACTGCAGATCAAACCGGGAAGGACGGAGACGCTCGTCTTTGTACTTGGATACGCGGAGAACACCGTCGAGAACAAGTTCACGGACACAGGCGCGATGAATAAGGATCCGGCCTATGCGTGTCTATCGCGCTTTGATTCACACGCGAAAGTCACTCAGGAGTTCGCGGCCCTTCAGGAAGAGTGGTCGGATCTCACCTCGTCCATCTCGCTCCAGTCGTCCGATCCCGCTCTCAACCGCATGGTGAATACGTGGAATCCGTACCAGTGCATGGTAACGTTCAATCTATCCCGCAGTGCGTCCTATTTTGAATCGGGTATAGGAAGAGGCATGGGGTTCCGGGATTCAAATCAGGATATTCTCGGCATTGCTCACATGGCGCCTGATCGTGCGCGGCGGCGAATCGTCGACATTGCGGCAACTCAGTTCGCTGACGGGGGAAACTGGCATCAGTACCAGCCTTTGACAAAGAGCGGAAATGCCGCCGCCGGCAGCGGATTCAACGATGATCCGCTTTGGCTGATCCTTGCAGTTTCCTGCTACATCAAGGAAACCGGCGACTGGGGAATTCTACAGGAGAACGTTCCATTCAGCGATTCGCCCGCGGATGCTTCCCTGCTGGATCATTGCGCGGCATCCATGCGCCATGTCGAAGACAACCTCGGTCCGCACGGGCTTCCGTTGATCGGCAGGGCCGACTGGAATGATTGCCTGAATCTGAATTGCTTCTCCGCGGAGCCCGGCGAATCCTTCCAGACGTGCGCCAACAAGGAGGGGCGCACGGCGGAGTCTCTCGTCATCGCGGCCCTCTACATAGCTATGGGCAGGGAATACGCGGAGATATGCCGACGCTCCGGAGAAGACACGGATGCGAAGCAGGCTATTCGTAACGCCGACTTGATGGAACAGCGGGTTCATGAACACGGGTGGGATGGACATTGGTTCTTAAGGGCATATGACTTCTTCGGGCAGCCCGTGGGCGGCGCGGCCAATTCAGAGGGCCGGATATATATCGAACCACAAGGCCTGATGGTTATGGCCGGGGTGGGCCGCGACAATGGTATGGCGCAGAAGGCCCTGGACTCGGTGGCTGAAAGACTCAACACCCGCTACGGCATTGTCCTGCTCGATCCCCCGTACACGAAATACGACGAGCGGCTCGGTGAGATCACATCCTATCCTCCCGGATACAAGGAGAACGGCGGTATTTTCTGCCATAACAATCCCTGGATCATCATCGCCGAGGCCCTGTCAGGAAGGCCTGAAAAAGCATGGCAATACTATCGGCAGATCTGCCCCGCCTACATAGAAGAAATCAGCGACGTACACCGGACTGAACCCTACGTCTACTCTCAGATGATCGCGGGAAAAGCCGCCCCGAGGCACGGTGAAGCGAAAAACTCATGGCTGACCGGGACGGCCGCATGGAATTCCGCTGCGGTGACTCACTATCTTCTGGGGGTCCGTCCGGACTGGGATGGACTAAGAATCCGTCCCGTACTGCCCGATGACATCCAGAAATTCACACTTGTCCGCAGATTCCGGGACACGGAGTACCGGATCCGGGTGCGCAAAGATCCCTGCACAAAGAATATGCAACTTCGAGTTAACGGAGACCTGATCGAAGGCGATCTGGTGCCTCATGATGCCGGAGCTTATGAGGCGGATATCGAGTGTGTTTTGCCCGCGTGAATGTCTGCGGGATCCAGAGACCATGCTTGCTTCTCGGTCAGAGCCGGATGTACTGTTTAACTGTCGAGGTAGAATCGCCGAATGGTTGGCTTTAAGGAACTGATGACGTTAAAGGTTTCAGTCTCAGCCGGATGTATCGGGCTTCTTCTGTACGCGCTTTCCGCACATGTGCATGCGGCCGTCGTGACACTCACCTACGATTTCGAGAACACGCTCACCGACTCCACGGGCGGCCTTGATCTCTCCGCGTCCGCCGGAACTCCGGGTCCGACGTATGACTCAGGATATGACGGACAGGCTCTCTTTGGAGACGACGGCCGTGATGAAGACGGCGATGGTTTCTTCAGTGCATCAAGCATCCTTCCCGACTACTCCAAAAGCATTACCGCCAGCGTGCGCGTTCTTCTTCCGGCATACATTGCCGGAGCAAACAACGATCCCCTTTTCGGCTGGGGTGATGATGTCGATTTCAACAACAACCTCACCATCGGAAATAACTTCGGTTACATTACCGTCCGGTTCCTGAACCAGACTTTCGGTTTCGGCAATGTCGGCCGCAACTCAACCTGGCATCTGGTGGAATTTGTCTACACGCCGGATGGCGGGGCAACGCCCACATTGGCCTCGGGAGAGGCGGTTCTGAGCATCAATGGAAGCGTGGCGGACACACTCACGTATTCGGGAGCAGGTATTGGCGTGGCACGAACCGTCCGTGCGGGGACCGGGAGCAGTTTTCAAAGCGCCTACGGCGTGGATTCCGGCTTCATCAGCTACGAAACCTACGAAGGCGGCGGAGAAGGATCTACCGTGCCGGAGCCGGGGACTTTGTCGCTTCTCGGCTCAGCCCTGGTGTTCACTTCACTGCTGAAAAAGAAGCATCTTTTTCACTCGGCGTGATCCGGAACGTCTTCACTTCGTGCGGCTTAAGCGAAACCTTCAACGTGCGGCCTTTCTGCCGTGAAGATTTAATCTCGTCCTCCAGCAAGTTCGTTTCGACAACGCGTGCCGCGGAGAAAGGCAATTTCAGCGACCCTTCACTGGTCCGGCCGAAGATTTCTCTGACGCGCACGATATGTTCGTCACCGTCTTCCGCCTGCTTCCACGCCTCGAGCTGGACGACTCTCTTTCCGTCCCAATCCAGAAACGAAAATCGAGCCGGATCCGCCGGAGGATGCTTCGCTGCAACAGTAATCGCAAGAGGTGTGTTGAAGTCCTGAGCCGCCTGCCACGTACCCCCCTTTCGCCAGTCGTCGGCGTGGGGGTACAGCCTGAAACCCAGCGTGTGTTCGTGACGATCGGCTTGAGGATTCGGGAACTTCGACGCCTTGAGCAAGGTCAGGCGCATAACATTACCTTTCACGTCGTAACCGTGCTTGCAGTCGTTGATAAGACTGAGACCACCGCTTCTGTCGGACAAGTCCGCCCACATCAGCGCAGGCACTTCAAACTTGGCCTTCTCCCAACTGTTCTCCTCGCCAGTGGACCGTTCTATGGTTCCGTAGGGTATGTGATACGAGGCTTTGCGAGACCGGACACTGAGCGGGAACGCCACCTTCAGTAGACGGTAGTCCTCCCTCCAGTCGATCCAGACCCGGCAGTCGACCCACGGCCTTCCTTTCTCCAGCAGATAAGTCTGCTTCAGAACGGATCGAGAGAAGGTCTTCGTGACTTCGATCGCACCCCGGAGCGGCCCTTTCTCCACAAGCCTGACACTACTGGCCTCAGTGATATCCCAACGTCTTTTCTCGTACACCCGCGCTATATCCCAGGCGTCATACTTGCCCGGATTGTCCTCAAACAGTTGGTAACGGTTTCCTCGCTGACCGCGCTGAATGATTTGCCTGCGGGTTCGCTTGTCGAACAGCGACTTGATTTCGCCGTTGGCGTCCAGCTCCAACCGGATAAACTCATTCTCCAACTTCGTTTCGGAAGCCATGACTCCTTTGGCGTCTTCAGAAGCCGCCCCGGACGCCGCGGACAACGTGAGCGTTTCATATCCGCATGACGGCACGTTACCCACCTGAACCAGAATCTTCCCGTTCCCGATCGTCTGTGTCGGCAGACGGTTCCCGAGGGAATCGCAGACCTGCATTTTTCCATCCCCATCCAGCTCGATGGTGGCTTTCCGATCCCAGAGAAGGCTGTTGAACGCGAGGCGCTTCTTCGATGTTCTGTGAGTGCCCGCACCGGCTATCCTGTTCAGCGCGGTTCTCTTGACTTTCGCGACACCTTTCAGAGCTTGTTCATAATCCGCCACGGCGTCCTTGAATCCCTTCGGGACGTGGGATCCGGGCAGAATATCGTGGAACTGGTTGATCAGGACAGCTTCCCACGCAGCGTTGATGTCCGCCTGCTGATACGTAGCTCCCAGCGTTCGCGCGGCGGACGACAGTATTTCGGTTTCGCGAAGCTCCACCTCACTCTGCCTGTTGTATTTCTTCAGCAGCGCCGCGCTTGTGTATGTGCCGCGATGCGTTTCCAGGTACAGCTCGTTCTTCCATTCCGGCAGATCCGGCCGGACGGATGCGGCCATGTCGTCGAAGTAGTCTTCGGCCAGTCTGTGCTTCAGCTCAGGAACACCGGGCATTCTCTTGTAGCGGTCGGCGACAAACAGCATCCTGCGCTCAACTCCTCCGCCGCCATCTCCCCACCCGTACGTATAGAGTCCTTCCTTAACATGTTTCTTGGGCTGCAGCATCTTCCAGTACTTCATCACGTGCGGCGCTTCGCATGTGCCGATGAAATGGAGCGGCGGCGTGTGCGTTAAAACCCTCGTGCCATCGGGCGCCACCCACCAGAACAGATGGGTCTTCCATTCATTTGTGTCATTCCACACCAGCTTAGCCGTGTAGAAGTACTCGACGCCACATCCCTGCATGATCTGCGGAAGAGTCTGAGGTAACCCGAATACGTCAGGAAGCCAGCCCACTTTGCAGGTCGCGCCGAATTCCCGCCTGAAGAAACGCTGACCGAAGAGAAACTGACGAACCAGTGATTCTCCGCTCACCAGGTTGCAGTCCGGCTCGACAAACATTCCGCCGAGCGCCTCCCAGCGACCTTCCTCAATGCGCTTTTTGATCCCCGCGTATACATCCGGATAGAGTCGCTTCAACTCCCGGTAAAGAACCGCCTGGCTCTGCGAGAACTTCCAATCCGGATACTCCTTCATCAGCATCAACTGCGTGGTGTGCGTCCGCAGAATCTTCCGCTGGAATTCCTTGAAGTCCCACAGGTACACCGGATCCAGATGTGAATGCCCGAGTATCGTCAGTTGCCCTTCTGGAAGAAGTTGTCTGTTGTCGTAGACAAGCTCATGCAGATGACGGCGTGCTTTTCGCAGGCCCTGTCGAAACGCCTGCTCACCCTCCTCGTAAGGATCACACAGCAGCATGGCGTCCTCGACGGACTTCAGGACGTACTCAGCAGTTCCGTTCCCGGCCCACTCATTGTCGGCCGCAATGAAAGCCGCGTAGATGTCCCAGTAGAACGACTCCACCTCTTTGTCAATGGTCACAATACGCGCGTAGTGAAGCGTGTGCCGCGGGCCGGGAGTGACCTGGTGGTCCACCGACACTTCGAGCATGAAGTCGTACTTCTTTCCCGCGCGGGCTTTGCGATCAAGAAGTATCTCGCGATGGAAGCACTCGAGCCCCGCAAACGGTTTTCCGTTTACATGCACAACCCCGTCACCGCCCACGAACGCGTCCAGCATCAGCGGCTGTCCGGCGCATGACGGAGGGACCGCGAAAGAGGTCCGGAAGAAACCCGTCAATCCCTCGCCGCCCCACTCGTCGCCCTTCTTGATCGTCCTCCACGAACGGTCAACCCACACATTTCGTCCCGGCCCTTCGTAGCGCGCGTGACGAATCTGCCACTTGTCGAGATCGATCACAACCGGGTGAATGCGCGGCCGTATCAGGTCCAGAAACTGAGCAATGTACTCAGAACGCGTGATGCCCCGCCGGGGTTTCTCCATCACACCTTTCCGCCACGTTATGACCTGTTCTTCGATATTCATTCTGTTGTCCTTCCAACAAACAAGTTGATCCTGGCATCAGCATCCAAATCCGATGGCACAAACCCAAACCGTTCGGAGTCTCCGCGGGCAACTGAGAGCGAGATGGCATGACCTCGATAGGACAGATTCTCAACTGAAAGACGGTTCATTCCTTCCGGCAGATACGGACGGAAATGAATACCCGCCGGGGTGATTTCCATGCCGCAGAGCATATTGAGGATCATGGCAATGAATCCGGTGGCGCACCATGTCTGGTGCTTGGCGGACGGCCAGCGAATGATTCCTCCGGCTTTTTCAAACTCCTGGAGCCCGCCGTACGGCTCTCCTGTCTCCGGATGGTATATCTCCCGGAAATGCCCGTCACGCACAGCCTTACCGGCCAGCAGTTGCAGTTCCTGCAGAGCTTCTTCGCGATGCCCATGCTGCCAGCACGCCATTGCCCACGAGGCGTTGACTTGCGGCCAGACGGTTCCGCAGTGACGTCCGTACGTCGGGAGATCGGGCCGCAGGTCTTCTTCGCAAAGACCCTCAATGAACATATCCGGATGAACGCCTGCCCTGTAGGGAATAATCGATCCGGGGCAACGGTAACGCGCGTAGACAGGCCATAGACAGGGCAAACCGTGGGGCGTGCGAATCAGGTTCTCAAATATGAACTTCTCCTGATCGGTTGTCGTCACGCCGAAGAGGATCGCAAGCGCATGTCCCCACCCCTCCTGACGATCACATCCGACTTCGTCATCAATCAAGTATCGGAAGCGCCCTTCGTCCGGCATCCAGAAACTGTGATGGATGGCTGATAGAAGCCTGCCGGCCTTGCATTCAAACTCAGGAGGAGGGTCCACCTTCAGTTCCCTCGCCATCTGCAGGCCCAGTTGGTACGCACGAAAGTAGATCACGTTTGTCGAGAGAGCCTTCATCGGCAAGCCGCGTCCGCACGATGTTCTCTTCTCCGGAAAGTGTCTCACCCAGTCGACGATGCCTGAGGCAAAGTTGGGGCTGACATACATGTCGGGATAGCCCGATACTCCGTCGTTGAAAGTCGACGCGCCTCTGAACAGGTTGTCCGCTTTGTCGAACTCCGTCTCCTCAAAGTACTTCAGCGAAGCCCGCGTCGCCTCGTAGGCCGCGGCCAGAAAATCGCGATCTCCGACGGCCAGATAGAAAGCCCACGCGCCGACGGCCCAGATCATCGCATCCCAGTACTCTCCGCCGATACGCAGTCCGTGGCCGTCGCGCTTCAAGACGGAAAGAAGCGTATTACGGGCGACGGATGGGTTAAGGAACGGGAAGCCGTAAAAGCAGTTGTATCCCGCGTCGCGGGTCCACGGATCCTCATATCCAGCGCCCGCGATGAGACATGGAGATTCTGATTCAAGCTGTCCTCCGGTGTACGGCTTGATGTTCCCGACGATATCGCGCACGGCAATCTCCGCGGCCGTGGTAATTTCTGAAATATCGCTGGATATCTTCAGTGTCATTTCAGATCCTTCCCGACCTCCCGGCAATGCCCCCCGAGATTCACTTCTTCTCCCGCAAGGAGCAGGTTTATCGACGGGCCTGAGGTCGCCCGGACGTTCAACCGGGCAGGCGTCACCTCCACTTCCAGCCGCCGTCCCCGATAGTACAGGGGAAAGGCCAAACGGGACCAGCCGCCCGGCAGGCGGGGATCGATATAAAGACGATTCTCGTCGGCATATATCCCGCCAAACCCCATGACAGCAACCATCCAGGCGTTGCCGGCATTCGCGGCATGAATCCCCTCGCCGACGTTTCCCTGCCCGTCTCCCAGATCAGTATTCAAAACGGATTCATAGAACCGAACGGCCTCGTCCTGCAGGTCCAGTCGCGCGGCAACGTACGAGTGACTCCCCGCGCTCAAGTTGGAATCATGAACCGTGCGCGGCACGTAATAGTCCCAACAGTTTCTCATAAGCTCCCGGTCGTAGGCCTTCGGAAATAGATGGAACAGTGCGATGATGGATGCCTGCTTCACGAAGCGCATGCGGGTCAGTTCATCCGGACTGAACTTCACGTAGAGGGGCTTGTCGCCCCGTGTGTCGGGCTCGTTTTCTCCTTTCAAAGAAAGGTATTCGTCATCCTGCGCGAGAAGATGAGCTTCCGCGAGATACTGGTCCTTCATAGCGTCCGCCATGCGAAGCCACTCGTCACGCTCTTCGGCCGTCACGCCCTCGCAGTCAGAGATGCCGGCCGCCAGGCGTAGAGTCCAGCGGGCCAGGTGATTTGTATAGCAGTCGTTGTCCACATGTTCGTGATACTCATCGGGACCGATCACGTCGCGAATGACAAATTGGCGGCCATCCCATTCTCCACGGCTCGCCCAGAATCTCGCGCACTCGACAACGACAGGCCCGGCTTCGGACGACCAGAACGCATCGTCACCCGTCGCGCGATGGTAGTGTTCCAGACCAAAGACAACCGCCGCGTTCACGTGCAGTTCGATTTCCCCGCACAGAATGCGAACCGCCTTCTCGGACGATTCGTCCGCCCACCATTTGGGACAGTTCTCTCCGCCGCTCAACGGGTCGCCTTCCCACGGATAAAAAGCGCCACAGAATCCGAGTTCGCGCGCTTTTGTCCGGGCTCCCGCCAGGTTGCGTGTGCGGTGCTGCAGCAGACACCGGGCTTCTTCGGGACGGGTGAAGATGAAGAATGGGAGCAGGAATATTTCCGTATCCCAGAAGTAGTGCCCCGAGTAGTGCTGTCCACTCAGCATCTTCGCGCCGATGCTGAGTCGCGGATCATCGCCCCTGAATGATTGCAGCATCTGATAGATGTAGAACCTCAACCGTTTCTGAAGGACTCTTTCGTCACTCTCGACGACGACATCGCTGTCCCGCCAGCGGGCGGCCCATGAATCGGCCTGCTCTTTCAGCAGAGCATCGAAACCCAGGGACTCCGCCTCCTTCAGAATGGCGAGAGACCTGTCTGCGGGCTGATGATTGTCGGGAACGTCTACTGATGTGCATACCGCACAGAATTCATCAATCGCCAGTGTCTCTCCTTCGCTCAGCATCCCATTGTAGTCCCGTTGAAGCAGAAGCTTGTCTGTCCTCATTTCGCCCGGCTCCAGTGCATTCGAGTGGATACTCCTCGCCATCGATACGATAATGTCGCTCTCTGCAGTCCGCACGGACATCCGGAGGCCCGAGGCCGTCTCTCCTTCATCGACGGTCTGGAAGTGATGATGACGAAGCGTGCATCCTGCGCCGTCAAACGTTGGCGAAAGTCGAATATCTCCACTCCAGTTCAGCGCGGTCACCTCGATTCGGGAGGCCAGCACATGGCGCCGCTCCCACGAAAGGAAGGACTTGAAAGACAGACGTGTTCTGCGGCCTTGAGAAGAAGTCCAGATGAACGCGCGACAGACCGTACCGCCGCGCATATCCAGGCGACGCATGTAATCGTCAACCCGCCCCGAAGAGAGGTCGAGTTTCTCTCCGCCAAGATGTATGTAGGTCAACCTCCAGGTCGGCAGGTTAACCATCGTTTTTCCGGTCACCGGCGAGCCGTCAAAAACAGCGGCCACATACTGTTGGGGAAGCGTACCGGGACCTTCGCTGTAGGTGGAGGGGACCCTTTCCATACCCGGCGCTCCCTCGATTGGATAGCCGCGAATACCCAGGTATCCATTGGCCTCGCAGAATACCGCCTCCCATGATTTCTCGCGGGCGGAATCATACTCTCCTATTGTCACTGACCAGTCATTATTCATTGCAGGATAGAGTTTGAGAGAAGCAATGAGATCAGAGCCGGGCGGTCGCACGCGAAGCGGGCTACTGCTCTTTGTCCGGCATCAGCAACCCGAATGCCGCCATGCTCCTCACCTGGTTATTGACCGTGCCTTCGTCCAATGGGATTGCGAAGTGAGAGTCCGTGAACGTATGCAGGCTCGCGAACGTTTCCTGAATTCGCGGGAAAGCGGTTTCTGTCACGCGGTATCCGGGACCGCTCTGATTGGGGCCCTGGACCTGCATACCCGTGGTGACTTCGCCTGAGTGTCCGTACCGGCTATTGTGTAGAGGAGCCCGCACCG
This sequence comes from Verrucomicrobiota bacterium, assembly GCA_018814445.1. GTDB lineage: Bacteria > Verrucomicrobiota > Kiritimatiellia > JAHIZV01 > JAHIZV01 > JAHIZV01. The sequence continues at coordinate 9,778 of JAHIZV010000012.1, forward strand.
TTCTGGAACCCAATCCAACAACGTAGCTCAGGTTCATAGGGTTGGCGCCCAGCGTATTGTCGCAGGTCCTGATGATCCAGTTCCTGTACTTTTCCTCTCCCGTGAGTTCATAGGCCCAGATAATAGAATTGAGCCAGTTCTCGTAGGCGCCGGTGCCCCAGCTGATCGGCGCCCACGGATGCCTTATAAAGGCGTATGCCATGGTGGAGCAGATATCGATGAACTGGTCAGCTCGTTCTATGATCATCTTACGGATGATCGCCTGCAGTTCAGGATCCGCGTCCTCCGGATTGCACTTCACGTAAGCCCAGGCTGCATCGCGCTGGTCGTACAGACGGTGTTTTTCCAATTCCGCACCCGGATCTCTCGACCATACGTTGACACTTCGGAAGGCTTCTTTGTAGCGGGCAGAGCCCGTCGTGTGAAGAAGCTCCGCCGCCCCGTATGCTTTCGGTGAGATGTAAGCTTTCGCGTACTTCTCAGGATCAGTAATGCTGAGTGGCGGATGTTTCTCCGCCCAGGCATAGGCCCTCTCCGCTTTCCGCAGGTAGTCGGCCGCTTCATCCGTCTTGCCAAGTGATTTCCAGATGCGTGATGCCTGCGCCATGACGCCGGCGAAGGTATAGGAGGCCGCAGCTTCCTTGGCGTAGGCATAGTCACCCAGGAGGTCCATCTCGACGGTTTGGACAAAATTCGGATCCCCGTTGGATTCCGTGCCGCCAAATACCCCTCCGTCCTCGTCCTGCAATCCGAGCCAGACGCGAAATGCCCACGCCGCCTCGTCAAGAATATCGGGAACCCCGTTGCCGGCTTCGGGAATATTGAGCTGGCCGTCATAGAATTTCTTCGCCCCGATTTCGTATGCGTTCATCAACACCTGTGCGACATCGATATGTGATCTGGGATTGTAATCGCCCGCATCGTGATGGCCGCCGCGCGCGGGAAGAGCGAGAGCCAACTCACCCCATTTTTCCGCCAGTGTTTGAAGTTCAGTGTCTTTCAGCGGACGTTTGTATACCCGGACATCGTCAAAATACTTTCCCGCTTTTTCATCCCCGGTAACCGTGCCGACAAAGAACGTGCCTCCGTCCACTTCCGGTTTGGCGACGGACGAGGAGCGCAATTCACCGTCTACATACATCTGCATTCGCCCGGGAATCCCTTCTTCCGGAGAAATCACGAATGCCAGATGGTGCCACTTGCCGTCTTCGAGCCTGCCGATATCTACCGGCTCGCTACGGACACCCGCGAACCCGCGCAAGACACCCCAACCGGCCGTCACCTGCACGCGCGGCTCGTTCCACAACTCGGGCGCATGACCGAAAATCGTCCCCTCAAACTTGATACCACCCGTAAACCGGACCCAGCCGCAGATCGTCAGACCGTTATCTATCCCCGTAGGCAGACCATCGACCGATCCCCCGTCCTCAAGCCCGTCCACAGTTGGCCCAAGCGCCACGTTCCCCCCGGGCATGAGTTGAGGTACGTTGACAAATGTCTGCCCCTCGCGCAGAGGTTTAAGGTGATAGCCATTGCCCGACACATCGCGGAAATCTCCATCGAGCGGCCAGTACGCGACAAGGTCCGGATCATGATTCAGAGCGACCACGGCTTTGTCAGGCTCTGCGTCCTTGATCCGGCCGTAGTCCACTTTTTCAGGCAGCTGAACAAATGCATCATGCTCGCCGTCCAATCGCGACTGCGTAGTGGGTATGACCCCCTTCGTGTGACAGGCGATTCTGTGCCAGGCGGAATACGGAGGCTCCAAAGCCATGCCGCACCGCTGAGCAAAGACTCCCGAAGCCTGGATGGTGAAGGCTTTTTCGTAAACGTCGTCGCCGATATCGAACGGCAGGCTGCATCCAACGCCCGGTACGGAAATGAAGTATCTTCCGGGAGTTTTGAGTTCCGCGAAGTTCAGGCGGTACACATTTTCGCCGGAATGGTCGACTTTGAACACCCCCTCATCGAGTACGCCTGACCGGTGAATGAACTCGGCTGTGCCTGTAAAAACGGGTTCCCGCGTTTTCGCGTCGCACACATGAAACGAGGGATCTGACGGAAACTGCAGCGCCGAGCTCACACCACTTGTCGGGGCGACTGCTGTGCCACCGTGCAGGGAATTCCAGAACAACTCGTCGGCGCCGGAGCCGCCCGTTGCTCTCGATACGGCCTCCGGATACGAGCCCAGCCAGCGACCCAGATACGCGGTCTTCACGGCGGAGTCCGTTACGTAGCCGACCTGGTTGACCTTGATCGAATTGCTTAAGGTTCTCCGCTCGTCAAACGTGAGGGCGGCTTGTGTGGCTCCGGCCGTGACGGACTTATCCACGTCCACAAGGATTCTATTGCCGCTGCTGTAGGGAATCTCCAGCTTGAGAAACACCTCATGCATGGGAAAGACCGGGAACGGCCAGCCGACGGGCAGATACGTGTCGACCCGCGAGATGCGGCCCCGATTGACAATCCTGACAGGCTGCCCATTGACGAATACCTTGTACGCATTCTCGTCCGCAGCCGCCTTGGAAGAGAAGCCGGGGCCGAATTCCAGTTTGATGATCCCATCGCCGACCGGCTCGATCTGCCGCAGACCGATGACCGCGAGATCGACTTCCGTCGTGGGCGCATATGTTTTGTCGTCTTCACCATAGACCAGAGTTGCCGCCGTGTGTCCGGCGGTGACCATGGTGCTGCCGACGCCCTGTGCAACAACGTGATACGTGGCCTGCCGCTTCATCCCGTGCGGCAATTCCAGGACGACATCGGTTCGTTTGAACGAGCCGAACGGCGACCCCTTGACGCCCCTGGCTTCCTCGCGTGTTTTGATCTCAGCAGAAAGGGGCCGCACGAATTTCTCGTAGGCATATTGAGGATCGTCAAAACTGATGACGCGATATGCCGCCGGATTGGCGGCGGCGTCCGTCACGCTCGCACCGATAGTCAGTTCTATGCGTTCTGACGAAACGGCCCTGGCCCGCCGGACTCCCAGCGAGGTGCGAACGGCAACCCGGTTGTCTGCCAGCGAATGAAACTCGTCCAGCGACATGCCCGCTGCGTATTGCCCGCTGCTCATGATTCCAAAAGAACATAGAACAGGCAGGATTAGACGGGTGTATTTCTTGTTCATCTGCGTGACCTCATTTCGAAATGTTGAGACATCTCTCCTCATTCATCGAGAATCCACTCGACATCATCAATAAGGAGAGACCCTTCGGCGGCGTCCTGGTTGGCGGAAATGAGGAAGGAGTCGATGAGCGGCTTCTGCATCAGCAGGTCCTTGTCCACTTCCCCCTGCGCGAACAGCGACCTGGCGCTATCCAGGCAGACCTCATATAGTTTCCATTCGTTGGAGTCCAGTTGAAGAGGAGGGTTCAGCCAGAGCCCCCAGTTCTTCCAGTCCAGCGTGACCTTGAACTGAGGGTGTATCTCCAGCGATGCGTCCACGGCTTTCGCCATGAAACGAATCCCCGTGGCATTCTCCGGGCACGCGCAGGCAAGTTTGATATTGCTCCAGCCTTCCACGGCGCGCCGGATGTCAATTTGAAGAACCTTGTTTCCCTGCTCCCCTTCCGTCACAACTTCCAGGGAAGAGTGCTGCTCGCCTTCAACACTCCACAAGTCCGCTCCGCCTTCAAGATCATCGATAAGTTGAAACGACTCCGCGAAAAGCGGGTTCCCCGCAAGCATCAGACTCAGCGTAAACAGTAGTACCTTCATCTTCTTCCCTACGCTTTTCCGGCTTTCAGCAGACCACAGTATGTGTCCATCCACTCAATCTCCGCAGTCAGCATGTGCATCTCATGATGCATCAGCAGCCACTGTGCATACGGTTTTCCGTATGTATCTCCAGAGTAATCGTTTATCCGCTTGTCCAATTCCTTGATCTCCGCGCGCGCGTCCTTCTGCCATTGCCGAATCAAGGCTGTGCGCACCTCGGGAGGAAGATAAGACCCGACCCCCAGCAGGATGTTGTTCCCATAGGCGGAACGGGCGAATTTCCCTTCTTCGTGCAGAAGGACTTCGTAATGCTTCTTACCCGCCGCGGTGATGCGGTAAACGGTCGCCTCAGGATACTTCCCCTGCTTCACGGTGCGGGATTTCAGCAGTCCTTCTTCTTCCATGCGAGTGAGAGAGCGGTAGATAGTCGCCGGGCTGACCGGCAGGTACTCACTGATCTTCCACTCCTCAAGTCGTCCCCGGAGAGAGTACCCGCTTAACTCGTCCTCCATCAGGCAGAACAGAGCGATCAGCTCTGTCCTGCGCGCTTCTTCTTCCGGATTTCTTCTAGACATTGCTCAGGGCCCTTCTTGACATGTGCAACTTTGTCGGTTAATCTAATCTCATATTAACTAGTTGTAAAGAAAAGAGTTGATCGTTTTGCCCTCGGGAAAGGGAATGAACTCAGGCTCAACTGTACAATCAAAGCGGGCTTCCGGCTTCACGTTGATCGAGCTTCTGGTGGTCATCGGTATCATTGCTGTCCTGATCGCGATCATAGCACCTGCAGTCGGAAAAGTCCGAGCTAAAGCCATGGCGACCAAATGCCAAAGCAACCTTCGGCAAATCGGCGTAGCTATGAATCTCTACCTGGCCGAGAATCGGGGTCTCTATCCCCTCTGTTCCTACAGCGACTATCGTGGAGGGCCTTTTGGGCTCTTGACCGAACTTGAGCCTTACCTTCCGTACACCGGAACGGAAAACGAGGGCTACACCTGGGTTGACAGCGAACACACCTGTCCAGCGTACGAGAGTATCAATCCCGACCGCGGAAGCTTTGCGCTCGGCTCCTATGCATACCGGCATGCGTTCCAGGGTGACGATCCCGCGCCGAAGGACAACATCCCGCCCGAGCGGCGCGCCCCCGAGTATTCATTGGCTGGACACATGCAGAACAACCTTCTCGGCAATGTCTACACCGGCAGCGATAAGATCTATCATTGGACAGCGGATGTATTCGGGATTATGTGGGACAATGGCTGGACCGACACGGGAGCCATGTCACGAGATCTGAGTGCCAATGACATCAACTACAAAGGCCCGCCTGCTCACGGAAACTTCTTCAACGTCCTCTTTGCAGATCTGCACGTCGCCCAACATGAATGGATTCACCGAAATGGAGACATCCCCGGCGGGGAACTGCGGAACATTCCTCTCGAATACAGAAACGATCAATACGGGCTCTAAGCGGAACATTACACAGAGGGTCATACATGGAAGTCTATCTGATACGGCACGGGCGTACTGCGGGAGATCCTCACGCTCACTTTGAACCTCCCGTCAAAGGCTGCCTCTCCGATCTGGGCGTGGAGCAGGCCGAAGCGTTGGCCGCGGCGCTGAACGATACCAGATTCGATGCTATCTACGCGTCGCCTCTCGGTAGAACCATCCAAACCGCACAACCGCTGGCCCGGACCCAGGGACTGGAAATCACCGTGCTGCCCTGGATCGAGGAGTGGCGACCGGCTCATATCATGGACGGAGGCGATGATGCAAACTACGAGACGATGATGGCGGCTTCGGCCGAACTCCACCCGGAAAAATCATGGAAGACGGATGCCGGTGAAGGCACTTTTGAGATGGCTCACCGAATCATTCCAGGCTGGATCAAACTGATGGAGGAGCACGGCATCCACGCGGGACACGGCGGCTACCTCTTCGACAATCCGGACGATGCATCGCGCATTGCTCTCTTCGCGCACGGCGGATCGCTCGGATTGCTGACCGCGTTCATTCTCGGAATTCCCCTGCAGCCTTTCTCTCCCATCTCGTTCATGGAGACGGGCCTCGCCGTCATCACCTTCATCCGAAGAAGCGATGTCTGGTACCCGCAGCTTCGGGTCGAACCTCCTTATCGCCCTTCAATCGCATGACCGACATTCCGTGGAGAAGTATCCTTTGAGAAAACCCATCGCCGTACTCAAGGATGTTCTCATCGCGCCGTTCGCGACTTTTGACGCGGATGACGCGCTGTCCATCCTGGACAAATCGGCACGTCCGGCGAAAACGGTTCGCCTCGACGATCTGCTTCATCTGACCCGGACAGACACCGACATACTGGTCCTTCCCTATGTGCAGGGAACTTTCCCCGAGAAACATATGCGGGCTCTGGTCGATTTTCACGCGGAGGGCGGGAGCCTGCTGTTTCTCGGAGACACCCCGCACGTCAGACGCTGGTTCCCTTATCGAAACTCCCTCGCACCGAAACTGCATCTGACACGATGCACGGACCACTTTGAACTGCGCGGACTCAGCGAAAAGGGCCGCGAGATTCTCGGCGACCTCCCCGGGCTCGATGAACTCAGGGGACGCATGATGGCGGGCGTCCGCACATCGGCATATCCCCCGGATATCTGCCATGGCCTCCTGAAATGCGGCGGGCACTTCCGGGACGTTAGTCCTGTCGTTCTCGTTGAACGCAGATGTCAGCAGTTTCTCGGCTCGAAGCTGTCTGTCGTCGGATTTGACGGTGGAGAACCCAGGGAAAACGTGCTGGGTGTCTGCGACCTTCCCTATACCTTTGATCCCGGCTTGCTCGACCGCCGTTGGAGCGGCGCGACGCAGATGCTTCTAAGACTGATTGACGCGCTGGAACCCCGTCCTTTCGCAGCCACCCTCGACCTCGAGCCTCTCGCCGCATCCGGCACAGAGACGGTTGCTCATGTCAGACTCCGCAACTTCGGATTCTCGCCGCGAACGGTTCAATATTCACTGAGAAATATCGCGACAGGAAAGGTGCTGTGCGATGCGTCTGTTGACGTCGGCGCCGGCACTGCCTGTGCCAGCAGCGAAATACGGTGGAAGGCGCCTGTCGGACCTCTCAAACTGGAACTTGAGGTTCACCACGAAGACGAACTTCTCTGCCGCCAACGATTCATACAGCACACCTATGCGCCGGAGAATCACCATGAGCTGGGCTTCGGATTCTCGACCTACTGGTCTTTTAAAACGAATACACTCGACGACGAGTTCTGCTATTTCGTTGAACAGATGAAACAGCGCGGCGCGCAATACGTCAGATTTGCCATCAATTGGGAAGATACGGAAAAAGAGCCCGGTGTGTACGACTGGTCGATAGCGGATCAATTAGTTGACCTCGCTGCAGGAGTCGGTCTGCGCGCCTTTCTGTGGGTCTTTCCGACAGCTCGCGGATCAGGACTGGGAGAAGCGGGCGTGCCGGAGTGGGCACTCAAGGAACCGGCGATCGACAGGGAAGGCACACCGGGCAACTTCCCGTGTATCTGGAGTCCGTTCTATCGAGAACGCTACTTCGGTTTTCTTGCGAAACTTACCGAACGATATGCTGAAGAGAAAAGCGTCGAGCGGTTCATCTACGATTTCGGCAACTCCGATTTCCCGTACTGCTATCACTACTATGGCGGCCCCGGAGATGTTTTCGACTACTCTCCCCACGAGCGGACCGCATTTGTCGACTATCTGGAGAACACGGCACGCATACCACTCGACAGGATATCCCGAATATGGGGGTCTGCTTTCAATTCCTACAATGACGTCCCGGTCCCTTTTTCTGAGAACAAGGACGCGTGGCTTATTTACGACGAATTCCGCAGGTGGGGAGTTCATCAAGGCATCAAAGAGGCGTATTCGATCGTTGCGCAAGTCGCGCCGGACAAACTGCCGCCCGACCTGCCCGGTCATGGACTGGGTTCGATCGCCGATCTACTCACCTGCTCCTACGAGGCGCAGGCCCTGCATTGGGAAGAGCGAAAGAGGTGGGCTCCTGAACAGGTCGAGGCCCATAACGCGGGGAAGACGTGGGGCGGTGAACCGTGGCAGGTTGGAGCGCGTTTCAAAGACTATGATGACGCCCTTTTCCAATCGGTCCGGCTCGGGGCATCGTATTTCTCGATTCCAGGACCGGACCTGGGCATCTGGGGAGAAGACATTGCCAAAGTGGCCGCGATCAGAAGAACGCTGATGGGTTCGGAAAGACCCCATCCGCGAGTTGCCGTCATTGATAGAATGGCATGGAACGCCAAGAGAAGCCTTGCACATGTCGCGGCGCGCCTCGACCAGCCGGTGCATCTGCTTACAAAATGGAACCGCCACGATTTCACATGCTACGATCTGATGGTGTTGCCCGGCTATGAAATCGCCGAAGGCCCCGGAGGAGTCACATGTCTGCTCCCGGACGATGACGCCTACTATGTGCACTTGCGTGACTGCGTCGAACGCGGATTGCGCATCCTTGTATTTCCGCGCACGGGAACATCCGGAGCCACTGGCGATATGCGCGCCATTCTCGGCATAGATGACGTCAGCTACGGACCCGAATTGGAAAGGACCGTCGAGTACCCGCAGTCGTTCGGCGGAGGCTCGTCAAACGGTCACGCCTGCACCGTCAACGCAGAAAAAGGTGAAGTGATTCTGACCGACACCAGCGGTGAGCCGATTCTCGTTGAGCGCAGCGTCGGCAGGGGGGCCATCCTTCTGGCGGGTTCCGATAACAGGTCACGGGGAATTGACGAAGCCTGTCCACCACTTGAATGCTCGACGCTCGCGGAGCACTCTCTGCCCCGTTTGCTGGACCACCTGAGGATCGCCCCACCCCATATTCGCACACATCAGGCCTCCGTCTTTAAAGAACTCGTGTGGGTGCAGGATCGTGACTACATCCTGCTCTACAGCCATCTGAATCAACCGATCACTCTGAACCTGAACTTCAAACCGCGAACGCCCCCCCGTGGAATGCTGGACATAGCTTCGGGCCGGGAGTACCCGTTTCTACCGGAAAATGACGGCTGGTTTCACTCGGAGTTGGAACTGCCTGATCACGAAGGGCTGTACATCGCACTCCGCGCCGACTAGAGCAGGTTAACAGATGCGGGGGAGTTGCTCGCCGCTGAGCATATCCACGATACGGTTGGCCCCGATGTGACTCGTCAAAGTCACCAGTTTCGAGTCGGTTGAATCGACAGATCCCACTTTCACGGCGCCTTTTCCTTCCGCGTCCCCGCGCATAATCTCAAGGGCTCGATCAGCCTGATCTTCCGGCAGGAAGACAGCCATTCGCCCCTCGTTGGCCACGTAGAGAGGATCGAACCCGAGCATTTCGCAGGCGCCATGCACGTCGTCGCGCACGGGAATATCCGTCTGCTTGATGTTAATATGAAGAGATGATGCTTCCGCGATTTCGACCAGCGCACTCGCCAGCCCGCCACGGGTAAGATCTCTCAGACAGTGGATGTCCAGACCGTCCGCGATGAGCTTCTGAACCACGTGATTCAGCGCCGCGCAGTCACTGTCGATCCGGCTTTCAAAGGCCAGCCCTTCGCGGGACGCCATAATCGTGATACCATGCCGCGCAAGATCGCCATTAACCAGAATAGCATCCCCGGCCATGACACTGTCCGGGGCAATTCTCAGGTCATGTTCAATGACACCGACACCCGCCGTATTGATAAAAATCCCGTCGCCTTTTCCCTTGTCCACCACCTTCGTATCGCCGGTGACCAGCGCCACTCCGGCATGATCCGCCGCTTTCTTCATGGACTGCACTACGCGCCAGAGCGTTTCCATCGGCAGGCCCTCTTCCAGGATCATGCCGACGCTCAGATAGAGGGGGCGCGCTCCGCACATGGAGAGGTCGTTGACCGTCCCGTTGACCGCGAGCGAGCCGATGTCGCCGCCCGGAAAAAAGAGCGGACTGACCACATAGGAGTCCGTCGAAAACGCCATGCGCCCCCGCGGCACCTCGAATACCGCTCCGTCATGTTGGGTCCGAAGAAGTTCGTTGTCGAACGCCGGGGCAAACATCTTCGTAATGAGCTGATGCATAAGCATCCCGCCGCCGCCGTGCGCCAGTTGCACGGTCGGATAATCGCTTATGGGTATCGGACACTGCATTCTAATATCCCGGGTCAATTTATCCATCTCCTAACTCTCTGCTCATAAGAAAGAGATATGGTATATTTCATAGTTGATTCAAAGGAAAGGAAACAAGTTATGGTACGCACACTACTATCTGCACTTCTCTGTCTCCTGGCTTTAAACCTGAATGTTCACGCTCAATCTGTTGAACATGTCAGACAGCTGGATGTAAGCGGGATGGCGCTGTTCGACTCAAATCTGTTTGTGGTAGTTCATGACACGAAAGCAGCGAGCGATGAGGCACGAATGGGGATGCTTCACATTCGCGATGACGAGCCGCCTGTCTACCTCACAGTCGAAGCCGACTGGGGGAAGAAGAAGGAGCGCCCGAACGATTTTGAATCCGTGTGCATGCTCCAGGGGCGGCCTGACGAACTGCTTGCAGCGGAAAGCAAGTATCACGAGGGCGGCTATGGACGCATCTTCCACATCCAGATGCGCCGCGGAAAGTTGACGTGGGAGGCCCGCGTCAAGGGAATGATTCCCCTGCCGGAGGACACGGACAACCTGGAGGGCATGCAGACCATTCGATTGGACGACCACCGCTACATCCTTCTTCTCGGAGAGCGCGGGGGATCTGACGACAAGCCCCAGGGAGAAATCCGCTGGGGAACGATAGACCTCAATCAGAAGACGCTCAGCATGAATGGCCGCGTCTCTTTTGACGCGCCGGACTGGAGCCCGAGTGAGAAGAACCGCGATATATCCGAACTCTATATCGATGATGAAAGGGGGCTGTGGATTGCGGCGTCTGACGATCCGGGCAACAGCGGACCTTTCCGTTCAGTCATCTATCGGGCGGGCACCGTAAGCGGCGATCCGCAGAATCCCATTCAGCTTACGGAGCACAGAAGATGTGGCAACTCGACGGACTCAAAGTCGAAGCGCTGGGCCCGCCCGTCGTTCCGATGAGTACGCTCAGCTTTGGAACGGATGACGAGAACTACGGCGGGATCTGGAGGCCGTTGTACTGACCGCGCACGCGCCTTCCGACGAAACGTTCAGCGGAGAGCGGGATCGAAGTTTGCCCGTGGCTCAGGCTCTGACTGCGACCCATCACACCTGTACGACGACTTCCTCGGCCTGCTCGTCCCATGCAACGGGATAAGCTTGGGCCTTGTCGTGCGGGATGGCGTAGTGATCGAGGAAGGAGCGGGCGGTGATCTGGCCGGAACTTTTGGTGTTCTGGATGTTGATGGATTTCAAACGCCATGCCGTCTGCTCCTTTGTGTCAATCCATCTCAGCTTTCAATGTTCTCGGTGTGTCACATGCTCCTTCAGCCATGCATGCAGTCCGTTCTCTCCCTCCAGCGGGATGGCTGTCACTCTGCCGTCGTCGGACAACGGATACGAAGCGTCGCTACGGCATACCACTGCGGCTGCGAGAACCGATTCTTTGCCATAGTCCGCTTTGAGTTTGTTGATACCTTTCAGTGCGCGCGGCTCAATCTGCGCCGCGGTCTTGCATTCGATCACGCAGAATCTTGACGGACCCATTTCTATCAGCAGATCCACTTCATCACCTACCGTCGTCCGCCAGAAGTACAGCGGGGGACGCTCTCCACGGTTCTGGAAGAACTTGCGCACCTCGCCAATCACAAGGTTTTCCCAGACCGACCCCCAGGAAGGACTTTCCATGACGGCGAACCAATCCCGGAAGCCCTGGAGGTAGAGCATCAGGCCCGTATCGGTACAGTACAGCTTGGGCGTCTTGATCAGGCGCTTGCCCCGGTTCACATGGTACGGCTCCAGCAGGAAGATCTGGTGGCTCGACTGGAGAATAGATATCCAGCTCTTGACGGTATTCGGGGCCACACCCACATCACGGGCCAGCTCGGCCATACTCAAGAGCTGGCCGCTGCGTAACGCCGCTCCGCGCAGGAAACGATCGAAATCCCGCAGACTGCTGACCTGGGTCACATTGCGCACATCGCGTTCGAGATACGTCGTCAGATAGCTTCCCAGCCAGAGCTCGCGATCCAGCTCCGGCTCCGAACATAGCTCGGGATAGCCGCCCCTCCAGCAGTAACCGTCGGCACTCCCTCCGGCCTCGCTCAGGCTCAATGGCGGCAGCGAGAGGACCGCACAGCGGCCCGCAAGCGACTCCGTCACGCCCTGCATCATCGCGAAGTCCTGCGACCCCGTGAGAAAGAACCGTCCGGGCCGGCGGTCCCGGTCGATGGCAACTTTCAGATAGCGCAGGAGGTCCGGCACATACTGAATCTCATCCAGAATCAGCGGTTCACCGTGCTTTGCCAGAAAGGCTTCCGGGTTCAACCGGGCTGACTCCGCATTGACCGGTAGATCGAAGGTCACGTAGTCGGCTTGCGGCAGAAGGTGCCGCGCAAGACTCGTCTTCCCGGTTTGCCGCGCTCCTGTCAACACAAGCGCGGGAAACTGGGCGTGAGCCCGCAGCACTGTTTCAGAGATAGATCTGTCAATCCAGTTGTTCATAGTGCTGATAATATGCAGTCACAGCGCACTATGTCAAGACTTTCTCCCGCCTCCTGGTAGAATGCCCAGAGTTTCCCGGGTTCTTTCCAACGCTGGCCGGTTTGGAGGGGGTGCGCCTGAATGCCACTGACTTAACTCATCGCTTGGACAAGAGCCCCTTGAACCAGCGAGATATCTCGAAAGTGAACGCGGGAGGTTGATTACAACATAACCAGTTCGGTCGGATTCTTCCGGCTCGGTTGGTTTCCCCCTTAGACGAATGTGGGCAACTCGGAGCGCTGTTGATAGATTGTAAATACAATTGACAATCTGTACGGATGGGGCGTAGCCTGGGTGAATGATCAAGCGCACATTGGAGAAACGGCTGGCCCTTGATGCGGGGAAGTATCCGGTCGTGGCCGTGACCGGGCCTCGCCAGTCGGGGAAGACGACGCTGGTGACGAAGGTGTTTCCCAGGCGGGCCTACGTGTCGCTGGAGGATCCTGACACGCGCGGGTTGGCCGTTGAAGATCCACGCGGATTCATCGAAGGTCTGGAAGCGGGAAGCATCATCGATGAAATCCAGCGGGTTCCTGAGCTGCTCTCCTACATGCAGACCCTGGTCGATCAGAGGCGGGGTCCCGGTCAGTTCATTCTCACGGGATCCAACCAGCTTCTCCTGATGAAGCATGTCTCCCAATCACTCGCAGGCCGCATCAGCATACTCAAACTGCTTCCGTTCACGCTGTCCGAACTGGGAAAACATGCGCCCTCGCAAGCGACGGACTACATCTATACGGGCGCTTATCCAAGAATCTATGATGAGAAGCACAATCCCTCGGACTGGTATCTGCACTATATCGAGACGTACCTGGAGAAGGACCTGAAGGAATCGGTCGACGTGCTGGATCTGGACAACTTCAGGCGTTTCCTCGCAATCGCCGCCTCGATGTGCGGACAACTCGTCAACCTGTCGGAAATCGGAAACATGCTCGGCATCAGTCACAACACCGTCAAGGCATGGCTGGCAGCGCTCGAGCAGAGCTTTCTCATTTTCCGGCTTCAGCCGTACCATCGGAATTTCCGCAAGCGCCTCGTCAAGACGCCCAAGCTCTACTTCTATGACACCGGGCTCGCGTGCGCCCTGCTTCGTTTGCGTGAGCCCGGTTCCCTGCGTAATCACCACTTCTACGGCGCGTTGTTCGAGAACATGGTCATGGCTGAACTTCAGAAGGAGTCCCTGCACCGTGTCGGGCAGTCCGATCTGTTCTTCTGGCGCGATCACCGCGGAACGGAGATCGACTGCATTCGTGATGTGGGCGGCGTGCCTTACCCGATCGAGATCAAGGCTTCCAAAACCATCCGGGCCGACTTCTTTTCCAATCTGCACCGCTTCTGCGAAATGGCGAACCTGGATCCTTCTTCCGCCGCCCTGGTCTACGGGGGAGATCGCGCGCAGCAGTTTCAGGGCTCCCATGCCTTCGAGTGGAGCAACGCATCGCGCGTTCTCTCCTTGTGAGTAGGCGCAAGGGACAGGTACCTGCGCCCCTTCCTACGAACGGTCCTGGCGCCCGCGATGACGGAGCGCCTCCAATTCCCGCAGCAGCGGTTCCCAGTATCGTCTGTCTTCTTCCCGGATAAGATCTTCTTCAGCTCGCAGGGAGTGGGCAAGCGCAGCGGAATCCCGTTCGATCGCATGCCGGATGAGACCTCGCTCCTGTAATGCTTCTTTCGCCAGAGCGGGAAAGCGCGCGCATAGATCCATCAGCATTTCGGGCGTACGCGATTCGCTGAGCCAGAATGTAACCTTGTCCGGATCCCGGCTCTCACGATTCTGCTCGTAGTGAGCCTCTATCAGGCGCCGCAACATGGGCCAGTCCTTGTCGCGCTGGGTCTTCTTCGCCTGAACAAGATCCTCAAGAGCCAGCAGTTCAAACGTATCGCCGTCTTCCAACGATACGGTTGTTCTGCGCCCCCACAGATTCTCGAAGGGGTCAACACCTCGCAACACAGACATGATATCGATGCGAATGCCTTCGGCATCGGGATGCTGACAGCGGAAATGCACGGCGTGGCCCTTCTTGAGGTGTTCCAGGGAGAGTTCAGGTACCGCGATAAGCTCGGCCCGAAGTTCATCCATGGCCGCACGAAGCCGGTCCAGATTCTCAGGCTCCGCCAGCAGAACAATGTCCGTGTCGCGGCTAAACTCGGCCGCGCCGTAAAAGACGCACGCCTGGCCGCCCATGAGCAGATGCCTTACCTCGCAGGAACGCAGCGTTGAAAGGACTTTGCGAATCGGGTTCGGGGTCAAGGTTTCCTCCCGCTTCCTGGTAGAAGGCCCAGAGTTTCTCGGTTTCCTCCCAACGCCGGCCGGGTGTCAGTCGATACCAATCCAGCCATTCACCGGCCACCGGCAGTTCTACACGGCTCTGTGACTTGCTACTCATCATTCGCAGGTTACGTGAACCGGAGACCGCGCACAAGGCCCGTTTCTCCAGGCCAGCTTCACCACGACTGCCTCAGCCTGTTCGTCCCATACAACGGGGACGCAAGGGACAGATACCTGCGCCGTGTACGGGGAAACAGATGTCGGACAGCGGTGCAGTAAGGTAACGGCTCTTTATTGCCCGACAAGTTTCATGTCATACCTGAAATTTGTCAAGACTGCGGAACTGTCGGAGAACGGGACCCGGCTCTCCTTCTCCCCCGATGTCTCAATTTACATCTCACAGAGCGACACGGCGTTTGACACTCGTTTGGACAAGGGCCCGTCGAACCTGCTATGCTCGCAACGTCCGGCATCGAAGGGAACTTGCGAAAATGAAGTAATGCGAGATATCTCGGAAGTGAACGCGGGTGGGATATGGGTTGGACACCAACGATGCGGTTGAGATCGGGAATCCGGACAGCGATCCGTACACGACGCTGGAAGAGTGGATCCTGGATACCGATCCGACGAATGCGACGGAGGCATTGAGGATTGAGTGGAGCGGGTTGACACAGGTCACGACAGCATGGAGCTCGACAGGCCGGACGTATCGTGTCCGCAGTGAAGCCGCTTTGCCTGCCGGTTCCTGGACTTCCGTAGTCGCTCAGTCCATGGGCACCGGAACAAACCTCGACCTGACGGTCGACACTTTCACCACCAACGCCCCGCACGGCGCCCTGCGCATCGAAGTTTCCCTGCCGTAACCTTCGAGAGCGCCCGTTGATTTGTGACAGACCGCCCTACCCTATTCGATGTTCGATGTTTGACTTGTCCGCCGTAGCCTTGGCGTAGGCGGATGTTCGATGTTCGATGTTCCGCCCTCGTTCCCGATATCGGATATCGGATGCCGGACAGTCATGACCTTGCCATCCGGATTCCGGCATCAGGCATCCGGTCTGCCTCGTCTGCGGTAGCGATAGTACGCCGCACAGGCTCCTTCGTCGGAAACCATCGTTGCACCGAGCGGGTGTTCGGGCGTGCACTTGGTTCCGAATGCCGGACATTCGTTGGGTTTCTTTACGCCTTGCAGCACCAGGCCGCTTATGCAATCGGGGGGCTCTTCAAGAGTAATGTCGCCCGTCTCGAACTTCAATTCGGCATCGTACATGCGATACGCCTCTGAAAGCCCGAGACCGCTGCGGGGAATCTCGCCGACACCCCGCCACTTCCGGGGAACGATTTCGAACACCTTCTTGATAATCTCCTGTGCGGTCCGGTTTCCTTTCGCTCGGACCGCACGGGCATATTGATTTTCGACCTCTGCACGACCTTCCTCGAGCTGTTTGATGCACATATAGATGCCCTGCAGAACATCCAGGGGCTCGAATCCCGTCACGACAATCGGCACTTTATACTTCTCCGCAATCGGGCAGTACTCTTCGTAGCCCATGATCGTGCAGACATGACCCGCGGCCAGAAAGCCCTGCACCAGGTTCGTCGGAGAAGAAAGAATCGCCTCCATCGCCGGAGGGACGAGGACGTGCGAAACAAGAATCGAGTAGTTCGTAACGCCTTCTTCCTTTGCCTGGAAGACGGACATTGCATTGCCCGGCGCCGTGGTTTCGAATCCTACGGCAAAGAAAACGACTTCCCTGTCCGGGTTTTCTTTCGCGATTTTCAGCGCGTCCAGAGGCGAATAGACGATACGCACGTCACCGCCGGCGGATTTGACGGTCAGGAGATCGTGGTCTTTCCCCGGCACGCGCAGCATGTCGCCGAAGGAGCAGAAGATGACGTCCGGCCGCGATGCGATCGCGATGGCCTTCTCGATCAGCTCCAGAGGCGTGACACATACAGGACACCCGGGCCCGTGGATAAGCGTGACTCCCTCAGGAAGCAGTTCATCAATTCCGAATTTCACGATGGCATGCGTCTGTCCTCCGCAGACTTCCATGATCTTCCATGATTTCGTCGTGACTTTCCTGATCGCCGCGGCCAGTTCCTGCGCGGCCTGCAGATCGCGATATTCATCAACATACTTCATGGGTCGTATGAGTCCTATGGGTCTTATGCCTGCATCAGTGTTTCAACATGGGCGGCAACGCCGGCGGCGAGGCCGTTAAGACTGTAACCGCCCTCGAGCGTGGCAACAAGCCTGCCTGCGGCGTGCCGGCGGGCGATATCGAGAAGCAGGTTGGTCAACTCTGAAAAATCGTCATCCGTCAGCGTGAAGTCACCCAGCGGATCGCCCAGGCGCGAGTCGAATCCTGCCGACACGAGGACGAGTTCGGGTTTAAACTCATCCATCGCCGGAATCAGTGCTTTCTCGAATGCTCCAACAATCTCCTTGCTTCCCGATCCTGCCGGAAAGGGATAATTCAGTGTCGTGCCCTCGCCGGCGCCTACCCCATGTTCACCGGCCATCCCGGTGAACGGGTACCAGGGAGACTGATGCGTACTGAAGAAGAACACTGATGGGTCATCGTAGAAGGCATCCTGCGTGCCGTTTCCATGATGAACATCCCAATCGGCAATCAGAATCCTCTCGATCCCGTGCTCCTTCTGAGCATGCCGGGCGGCAAGCGCGACGTTATTGAAAACGCAGAACCCCATGCCCGTATCAGGAGTTGCATGGTGCCCGGGCGGGCGGAGCAGACAGAACGCGTTTTTCACATCGCCGTTAACCACAGCGTCAACGGCCGCCATGGCGCCTCCCACGGCCTTCAGAGCAATGTTCCAGGTTGCCGGGCACACGGCCGTGTCGCCCGTACTCAGCATCGGCGCGCCGCTGGATATCTCCATTTCAGCGCGTCCGATGTACTCCCACGTGTGATTGCTGATAAGAACGTCTTTCGTGACGTCGCGAGCCTCGATAAGCCGCATGTCCTCCAGCAGTCCCCGCTCGTGAAGGCCGTTGATGATGGCGTCGTAACGCTCCGGAGCTTCCGGATGCAGCACTCCTGTCACATGAGCCCTGCAACCGGGGTCCGCGTAGATTCCTGTTGGCTGTGATGACATACTGAAACGCTTTCTTCCTCGACTCGGGCCCATCCTACTAACAGCACTCTACTAATCTCAACCTTCAAACCCCTTAAAAAACAGGGGTGAAACGCGAATTATTCAGACTGAACAGGATTGACAGGCCATGTCAAATTGAGTGTGATGCGGTACCCGTTTGCCGCAAACACACAGACTATTTCTAGTTTGATTGAAAAAAAGGAGAGAAACAGGCATGAGCGAAGAGAAGAAAACGATATCAACAAACTCCCTTATGACGGAAACCCGCAAGTTTCCGCCCTCAGAAGAAGTCAAGGCCCGTGCCATCATCGACGCAGACACGTATAACGCGATGTACGAGCGTTCGATCAACGATTCCGACGCTTTCTGGCTTGAGCAGGCTGAGACTCTGTCCTGGTTCAAGAAACCTACTGTGGCGCGCAAATTCGTATGGGACACCAAGGCCCGCAATGTTCAGCACACGTGGTTCGAAGACGGCGAACTGAACGTCACCTACAACTGCCTCGACCGCCACATGGGTACGGAGCGGGAGAACAAGACCGCATTCATCTGGCAGGGCGACGAGGTCGACGAAGACCGCAAGCTGACCTATAAGGAAGTCTACGAAGAAGTCTGCAAATTCGCGAACGTCCTGAAGTCCCTGGGAATCAAGAAGGGCGACCGCGTCTGCATCTACCTGGGCATGGTTCCTGAGCTGGCGATCACAATGATGTCCTGCGCCCGTATCGGCGCGATCCACTCGATCGTGTTCGGCGGCTTCAGTGCGGATGCCCTGCGCGACCGCATCAACGATTCGGACTGCAGGATTCTGATCACGTCCAACGTTTCCCGCCGCGCGGGCCGCAGCGTTCCTTTGAAGAACATCTCGGACGAAGCATTGCAGGAAACGCCGTCGATCGAGAAGGTCATCGTCGTCAAACGCAATGACGAAGCATGTCACATGGAGGCTGGACGCGACCTCTGGTACGAGGATGAAATGGCCAAGGCCTCGGCTGTCTGCGAACCCGAGAAGATGAACGCGGAAGATCCCCTGTTCATCCTCTACACATCCGGCTCAACCGGCAAGCCGAAGGGCGTGGTTCA
>JAHIZV010000204.1 GCA_018814445.1 Verrucomicrobiota bacterium
GCGGCGGCCGGGGAGTCCAGTTCCACCGCGGCGATGGCGCCGAGAATCCGGATATCCCTGACGCCCGGCCGCCCCTTCAGCGCTTCCAGCCGCGTCCGGAAAATCTCGCTGATAGCCGCCGCCTTTTCGCAGAGGCGCTCCTCGTTATAGAGGCGCAGCGCTTCCAGCGCCGCCGCCGCGGCGATGGGATTTCCGCAAAACGTGTGGCCGTGGTAGAAGGAATGATCCGCGGGAGAGTCGGCGAACGTGCCGTAGATTTCATCCTTCACAATGGTCGCGCTGATCGGGAGGTACCCGGCCGAAAGCGCCTTGCCGACGCAGACGATATCCGGGTCAATACCGGCGTGCTCAAAGGCGAACATTTTTCCCGTCCGACCGAACCCCATCGCGATTTCATCCGCGATCAGCAGGACGTTCGCCTGTCGGCACAGGTCGGCCAGGCGCCGGAGGTAGGCGGGCGAGTACATTTTCATCCCGGCCGCGCCTTGGCACAGGGGTTCGACGATCAGGGCGGTGAGTTCCTGGCGATGCTGTTCGAAGACCTTGGCCGTTTTTTGGAAGCACTCCTCTTCTTGAGCCGGGGCGTGGGGAACCGGAACCTCGAAAGCCGGGAAGAGGACCGATTCGAACGGCTTGTGAAAGCCTTCGAGATAGCCCACCGACACCGCGCCCAGCGTGTCCCCGTGGTAGGCCTCCTCCAGATAAGCGAAGCGTCGGCGCTCCGGTTGCCCGGCGTTGCAGCGGAATTGCAGGGCGATTTTCAGCGCGGCCTCTACGGCGCTGGCGCCGTCGGAGGCGAACAATACATGCCGATCCGGCGTCGGCATGAGCGCCGCTAGCCGCCCCGCCAGTTCCACGGCGCGTGGATGAGACAGGTTGGCCAGGATGCTGTGCTGGAGTTCGCCCGCCTGCCGCCGGATGGCTTCGACGATCCGCGGATGCCCGTGCCCGAGCGCGCAGGCCCACCACGACGCGATGGCGTCCACGTAACGGTTCCCCTCGGCATCGAAAAGGTAAATGCCCTCGCCCCGCACCATCATCGGCAGCCCTTCCGCCTCGATGGCGGAGAACTTCGTGTACGGATGCCAGAGGTGCCGGGCCGCTTGTTCGTAGAATTGTGCCGGATTCGCCATTTTTAGTTACAGCATGGCCGTTTCGACGCCTTCCCGCAATCGTAAATCATCGTAGTGCGCGCTTGACGGACATGATAGAATGGAAATGGGAGAAAAGGGAAATCATCTCATGCCCGAGTCCTGCTATGCCCACAGCCTGAAAGGAAAACCGCTATCCGAATGGCATCGGGATGGAGAACAGCTCGGAGGAGACAATGTGAACAAGGCTTACACTCACCTGCCGCCTGCTCAGCGCCCTGTTCAGCGCATGGTGGATCAATTCAATGAGGATGAGCGGGCATTCAAGACATTGAGAGATTGGCTCAGGGTCCTTCTGTCCGGTGGTGCGCGTCTTAGATCCTTGACTTGCGTATCTGCTCGGAGGAAAAGGGCCTCTTGAAAGGGAGGGGAGAAGCGTGGGAGTTGAACTGTCTGCCAGCTGCCGCTTCGGAGCCGTATGTCTGGACCACGTCCTGCATCCAGAGGATACACGCGGGAACTGCCTGCCGGTGTCCGTTCTTCTCGGGGTGAGCATCCATGACGCTTAGTGCGCATCCAAACCATCCGCTTGCACAACACTTGGCGGGGGTTGCCGAGAAAGCAGCAGGCTTTGCCAAGTGCTTTGACGGCGTGGCCCACGCCAGGTTGGCGGGCCTCCTGCACGACATGGGCAAGGCCGAAGAGCACTTCCAGAGGCGCTTGCTGACAAATGATCGGGAAGGAAACAAGGAGGCCCATGCCCCACATGGCGTTGCCCTGGTTCTGGAAGCGACAGAACGGGGTGCGCCGATCTGGCCAGTTGCCCTGGCTATCGCTGGCCACCATGCAGGACTGCATGACCGAAATCACATCGAGAGGTTCAAGACCGCCTATGGGAGGGCCAAGAGTGCCGAAGAAGCCTTGGAAGGGGATTCTGAATGGGGAAGTCAGCGCTGGCCTCTTGCGAAGGAAGATTTCGGGACCTCTCTCCCGCGCTGGCTGGACGGCGCGAAGCTCGATGAGGCTTTTTCCGGCAACGAATGGCGGGCGTTCGAGCTTTATGTTCGTTTCTTGTTCAGTGCGTTGATTGATGCTGATCGGCTCGATGCTGAGGAGAGCGACGCACAACAGAGTGCCGCAGCCAAGGAACGACGCGCGGACTGGTATGCGTTCAATGCCGATGAACTCGCAAGGAAGATCGATGCAAGGATCACGCAAGTCACCGGGGATAACCAGCGCATAGCCTCACCCGAGGTTATGGCTGTGCGCAAGGAAGTCGCGGACTTGTGCCGCCAGCACGCATCAGCGGATCGAGGCATGTTTACCCTGACAGTGCCGACCGGCGGCGGTAAGACTCTCGCGGCGATGCTGTTCGCCTTGCAGCATGCCCAGCACCACAACCGGCAGTCGGGTTTGGCGGAGCACCGGAAACTGCGACGGATTATTGTGGTTATCCCCTATCTGAGCATCATCCAGCAGACGGCCAAGGAGTATGAGAAGGCATTCGGGGATCGGTGGGTTCTGGAGCATCACTCACAGGCATCAGATCCGGAAACGAAGATCAAAGACGATGAAGCTGTTGGCAGTAAAGGTCGGAAGGATCCGGACGACTACAGCATCTTGAAGAGCCGTCGGCGGCTCGCGGCGGAAAACTGGGACGCCCCAGTAGTTGTGACCACGAGCGCGCAGTTCTTCGATTCCTTGTTTTCCCGCCGTCCCGCCGACCTCCGCAAGCTTCACAACATCGCGCAGTCCGTAATCATCTTCGATGAGGTGCAAACCATTCCGCCGTTACTTCTGCAACCGATCCTGGACGTTCTTGGCGAACTGGCGAGCCCCACGCGTCCCTATGGCTGCTCTCTCGTGTTCTGTACGGCCACCCAGCCAGCATTAGGGCGTAGCGATGAACTGCCTTGGGGCTTGCCTGACCTCCGGCCGATCGTGCCCGAAGAGACAGCCAGAGATCACTACCGACGGCTCAGCCGCACCGTTTATCCAGAGCTTTGCGGCGAAGGCGACATCCCCGCCTATTCATGGCAGGAAATTGCCGACCAGCTTCTGCAATCGCCGCAGAGACAAGGGTTGGCTGTAGTCAATACGCGGCGAGGGGCACGAGAACTCCATTTTGCCGTCCAAGAGAAGATCAGACAAACACGAGGAATGGAGTCGGGGGATCTGAAGGCGGTATTTCACCTCTCCACATGGATGACGCCAGTCCACCGCCTGGCTGTACTGGATGAAGTGCGCCGACGTCTGAATCTGAATCCTGACAACAGGGGCCCCTGTTGGCTGATTAGCACGCAGTGCATTGAAGCTGGCGTGGATGTTGATTTCCCCGAGGTGTGGCGAGCCTGGGGCCCTTATGATTCGATAGTTCAGGCGGGGGGACGATGCAACCGCAATGGCATGCTCACCGACGAAAGCGGGCAACCACTGAGGGGAAAGGTGCACGTATTCGTGCCCAGGGACGAAAATCTTCCCAGAGGCGTTTACGAGACCGCCACCGCTCAGACTGACCTGCTGCGAAAGCTCCGTCAAGCAGACCCAATGAACCCCGCGTCGTTTGAGCAATACTTCAAGTTGCTTTACGAGTTGACTGTTCCTGACGACTGCGAGATTCAGCGGGAGAGAGGCCAACTGCACTTCCAGCAGGTTCATGACCGATTCAATTTCATTGAGTCCAACACGGTGCCAGTACTTGTGACTCACGAGTTGATTGACGGGAAGCCGGTGGCGACACCAGCGAATGCGATCTACGAAGTTGCCAAGCTGCGGTTGCCACCTGGAAGCAAGGCTGGCGAGGGAGCTAAGCGGGGCTATTTCACCCGGGCCGACTGGCGGGCGATTCAGCCGCACATCGTCAGCGTGGATTACCGTAACAAGGCGCTCATGGAGGTGCTGGACAACTGTGCGCCGCATGCGTTCGGGTCGGCGGATATTGAACTGCGAATATGGAACGGCGTCTACACGGGCGGACTGAACGGCGGCGGAATGGAGATCCTGGACTCCGACCAGCGCCTATCCAAACTACTCGCGGGGACATATTAGCCATGCTTTCTGAACGAATCTGCCTTCGGGTGAAGGGGCCATTCGCGTGCTTCACGCGCCCGGAGTTTCACGTCGAGCGCGTGAGTTACCCTGTGATTACGCCGGCGGCAGCCAGAGGAGTTCTGGAGGCCATCCTCATGAAACCGACCGAGAAGCCGGAATCTCACAAACGGGATGACAAGGTTGGATTTCACTGGGACGTTCTGCGCCTTGGAATCATCCGGAAGGGCTGCCTTGTCCCCATCCTGCGCAATGAACTTGGCTACGCTCGCCACGCCGCTTACGGCTTCTCGTCCGGTTACGACGTTATGGAAGAAAGGACCCAGCGCCAGAGTTTGATCCTGAAGGATGTCGAATACCTGATCGAGGCGGTTATTGAAGTGGCGGAGTTTCCGGACCGGCGCGGCGTGGCCCGACTTATGGGCAAGTACCACAACATGTTTCTGCGCCGTGCCAGGGCGGGGCAGTGCTTCTACCAGCCCTTTCTTGGTTGCCGTGAGTTCTCGGCGTCGGAGTGGGAACTTGTTGAACCGGCCGAACAGGCCCATCCAAACGAAGCGATCAACGATGATTTCGGCATGATCTTCCGCGACTTCGATTTCGACCCGGTATGGAAGCATTGGGGCGATGATGAGGGCGCCCCACGCCCCACTGACTGGACGGACCCGGCGGATGCCCGCAAGGTCGCTTCAGACGAGAAGTACATGGTTCATCCCATTCCGAGAAAACCCCTTCATGCCGTAGCAGACCGCGGTTGGATCACAGTGGCCACACTTGTGGATGGAGACAAGAGGGTGCAGGAAGTTCATGATTAACGAACTACTCAATCTTGCTGATCGCCTTGATCTCAAGACTCCAAGGGTGTTTGAGCCGAAACCGGTCCACTACTTCATCGAACTGGACGGGGCGGGAAACCTCTTAGGATTCTCCCCCGCCTATGGCAGGACCAAAAAGGGAGAAGTCGATCTAGGAAAGACGTTCGACTGCCCCGTTCCGTTTCCACTGAAGGTGGACGAGGTCGGCAAGATAACGTCAGTACGGGCTAACGAAGCCCCGCCGTCATTGCTCACCGGAAACACGGTGCAGGTTCTCCGCACCGTGGTATCAAAGAAGGGGAAGTTGACCGTCTTGCCGAAAGATGAGGACCTCGATAAGGCTGGGGCTGGTTCGCCTAGTGTCGAGGAAGATGCTGAGCAATCCGCCGAGGGAACGGGAGAGAACCAAGAGGTAACTGACGCAGAGTCACAAGGTAACGCTACGGAGTCGGAGTTGTCGGATGAACGGGAAGCCGATTCCGGCACAACGCAGGAAGAGACGGAGGCAGAGCGAGCCAGCGATGAAACGGCGGAAGATGATTCAGAGAAAGGCCACAAACGCCGTAGTGAGTGGGTCGCTTTTCACAAGCGTTTCTTCAAGGACCTTGAGTCAGCCGGAAAACTGACGTCCGCTCACAAGGCTGTCCGCTGCTTCATCGAGAAGGGCGTGTCTCTCACCGATGAGCATTTCTGTGAGCTCCGCCGGACGATTGCGCCAACAGAGGAAGATGACCAGAAAGCGGCGGAAAAGCGGTTCAAGCGGTTTATGCAACGGCTTGGCCAACGGCGCTTCGCCTTCCGGGTGAATGGACGGAACCTGTTGAAGGATACGGCGGTCCGCGAGTTTTGGAAAAAACAGTATCTCGATGATCGCAAACGGGTGGCGGAGCACTTGCCGGAGGGGTTCGATATGTTCGGGGAGGAGGCCCAAACACATGATCTTGCCTCCGCAAGGCTAACTGTCGTCTTTCCGCATATTTCCAATGTGCCGCAAGGTGGTGCGTATTGTCCCCTTGCCTCCTTTGACAAGGCGCCCTTTCAGTCTTACGGCCTGAGCGGGGCCACTACTCAGATGACGCTGGCTCACGCGGAGCGGGCCACCGTCGCGCTGAACTTTCTGTTGGCAAGCGAGTCCCATTCGCTCTGGCTTTCTCGCTCGGTCAAGGCCATCTTTTGGGCGGCTGATAGAGAGAAGCATGGCGTTGAGGACACGTCCTTCGTGAACCTCATCAGCGCCCCAGACCCGCTGCAAGTCCTGAAGTTCCTGAGCAACATTCGGGGACACGCCGCCGAACCGCCGGCGGACACGGCGCAGTTCTACTGCGCGCTGGTGTCCTCGCCCAAGGCCCGGGTGACCGTGCGATCCTGGCACACCGACACACTGCCCCGGGTGGTTGGGGAGAGTCGGCGCTACTTCAGGAGTATCACGCTTCCCACGCGCTATGGCGTGGAGGGCAAGACGAGTTCCCTTGATGACCTCGCGAAGTCAACAGTGCGGCCTTCGATGAAGAATCCGCCTCAGCCGAGCACCTATGCGGCGCTCCTCGATACGGCGTTTTTCGGGACTCCCGTCCCGCACCGTATCTTTCAGCAAGTTATCGCGCGGCAGAAATTGGAAATGGCGAAAGGCCCGGATGGCGCTCGGGATGCCGTCTTTGAGAACCGGTTGCGGCATCGGATTGCGCTGATGAAGTTGTTCTTTACCAAGGAGAATGAAGAGATGAATGAAGCCACTCACACGTCAAACGACAACGCCGCGCACCTCTGCGGGCGGCTGTTGGCGATACTTGATGAGATTCACAATGTTGCCCATGAGCGGAAGTCGGCATCCTCACCGGCAAGCCGACTGTACGGTGCGGCATCCACAACCCCCGCCCTGGTATTTCCGCAACTCTGCCGACTGGTGCGTTATCACCTCGCGAAGATGGACAAGGGGCTGGCTCACAAATTCGAGTTTGGTGTCCCCAAAGAGAAGCGTGCTGATGGGGTTCCGGAGGATTTTGAGGGGCTGGCGGCCGTTGTGAGTCGGCTGAACAAGGCGGGCAAAGGAACCTTTCCGCGGACCCTACCGCTGGAGGAGCAAGGTCGTTTTGCGATTGGCTTCTACTATGAACGGTGTCGAGAATGGCCCGAGTACAAGAAAGCATCAAATTCGGCCAAGACCGAAGCAACGGAGGAACAGCAATGACAGCGGATATGAAACTGCGCCTGATCGCTCTCGAAGGGAAGTCGCCGTCGGATACCGTCGGTGAACGACACGACATGGTGTTGCTGTTTGACTGTTCCAAGTCGAACCCAAACGGCGACCCGGATACTGGCAACATGCCCAGAATCCAGCCGGACTCCTTGAAGGGGCTTGTAACCGATGTGTGTCTGAAGCGAAAGATCCGGAATCTCCTATCGCAGTATCACCCCGACGGCATTCCGCGCGGTGATGCCGCCGCCAAGCCCGGATATGATGTATTCATCCGCGAGAACGCGATACTGCAGCACACCCTCGAGTCCGAGGCCGTCGCGAAAAGGGCGCGCAGCGCGTTCGAGGAAATCGTGAAGAAGGACAATGCGCTGAAAAGCAGATCCGAGGCTCTGATGGAAGACGCGTTCGGGCTGAAACAGAAATCGGGGCTTACCGAAAGCGAGAAGAAGGAGGCAAAGACCCTGGTCAGGACGTTCGCCGAGGTCAAGGAACGAGCATTCCGTGACGCCCTGTGCGATCTGTATTTCGACATCCGGTGGTTTGGGGCGGTGGTTTCGACGAAAGGGCCACTCAAAGGGAGCTTTTACGGCCAGATTCGCGGACCCATCCAGATCACCTTTGCCGAGAGTCTGGACAAAGTGCTGCAACTGGATGCGAGCATAACCCGTTGCGCCAAGACCAGCGAAGATGAGCGGGGCGAATCGGAAGAGGGCGGAAATCGCACCATGGGGCGGAAGTTTGGCATCGATTACGGCCTCTATCGCTGCAACATCCACCTTTCTCCCGCGTTCGCAGCAAAGACCGGATTCACCTACTACGACCTCGACAACTTCCTGTTCGCGCTCACGCAGATGTTCGAGCAGGACCACGCTGCCGGGCGCCATGTGCGCATGGTGGGCCTCGTTGACTTCCAGCATGCGACAGCTCTCGGCAATGCGCCTGCACACAAGCTGTTCGAGCAGGTGTGCGTCACGGGTATCAAGAACAACTCCGATGGTGCCACGTTCAAGTCGTCCGGCAGCGAGTTTCCGCGTGATCTGTCCGACTATCGGGCAACGGCGCCTGGCGGCACCGACGGGTACTCCGCTGTCGAAGGCGAGAAGATGAAGAACGTGAAGGCAAGGAAGATTATCTGGGAGTTTAGGGACGTTCCAGTGAAGGAAGCGTCTTGAGCAAACGCCGCGGTCAGCATCGAGAGTCAGCGAGTGCAAACCCATGAGACCCCTGCGCCTCTATCTTGACACGTCGGTAATCGGTGGTTGCTTTGACGACGAATTCAAGGTCGCGTCGCTGAAGCTGATGGACGAACTCCGCGGCGGGGGATCGGTGGGGGTGATCAGCGATATCGTGCTGCAGGAGTTGGTCGAAGCGCCTCCGGACGTGTCGGCTCTCGTCACGGGGTCCGGAGATATCCGCTGGGAATTCGTTGAGGAGGACTACGAAGCGGAAGAACTGGCGCAGAGGTATCTGGATGCCGGGGTGGTTTCGCCGCGGTTCCGCAACGATTGCCGTCACGTTGCGGTCGCAACGGTCTGCGAGGTGGATGTGCTGGTCAGTTGGAACTTCCGGCATATCGTGCGGTATGATAAGATACGGATGTTCAACGCAGTGAATCTGGCCCAAGGGTATCGTACGTTGGAGATCAGAAGCCCCTTGGAGGTTGTGCGCTATGAAGAGTGACTTCAAGGTTCTCGAGTGGTTGCGGGATGTTCGCGACCGTCAGGCGGCTGAGACCGATGGTATGTCCGCCAAGGCGCGTTTTGAACATGATCGGCGGATGGCGCGGGATGCTGTTCGAGCATTCCTCAAGAAACACCCCGAAGCGCGGCGCGCCGCCGGGCAGCGACTCCATTCTGTTGCCGAGGATCCCGGCGAATACGGATCGGGCTGATGCACTCGGAGGATGATCTCCTTCCGCTTTCGGGGCTTCAACACCTCCTTTTCTGTGAGCGGCGCGCAGCCCTCGTCCACTTGGAGCAGGAATGGGGCGAGAACCGATTCACCGTCGAGGGCCGCAACCTTCACGAACACGTGCATGAAGCGGGCCGCGAATCACGAAATCAGTTGCGCATCGCGCGGGGCGTCCGCCTCCGCTCTCTGCGCCTTGGACTCACGGGCGTGGCGGATGTGGTTGAATTCCGCCGAGTCGAAGCGCCCGCCGGAGTGGAAATCCCGGCCGCCTCGGGCCGTTGGCAGCCGTTTCCCGTCGAATACAAGCGCGGAAGGCTTCGCTCCGAGGAAGGCTACGCCGTGCAGCTTTGTGCCCAAGCCCTCTGCCTTGAGGAGATGCTGTCTGCGACGATTCTTGAGGGCGCCATCTTCTTCGGGGCGACCAAACGACGCCAGCGGATCGCCTTCGACGACACTCTGCGGAAGGCCACGGAGGCGGCGGCCGCGCGCCTGCATGTGCTTCTTAAGGGGAGCCAGACGCCACCACCCTTGTTTGAGCCGAAGTGCGAGAAATGTTCGCTCCTTGCGGTCTGCATGCCCAAAGTCGCAGGGTGGCGCAAGTCGGCCGCCCGCTACCTGGAGGGAGTGCTGGACGAATGAAGAAACTCCTCAATACCCTCTTTGTGACAACCCAGGGCGCTTATCTGTGCCACGAAGGCGAGTCCGTGCTGGTCCGCGTGGAAAACGAGACGAAGCTCCGTATCCCC
>JAHIZV010000205.1 GCA_018814445.1 Verrucomicrobiota bacterium
TCATCCTCTACACATCCGGCTCAACCGGCAAGCCGAAGGGCGTGGTTCACACCACGGGCGGATACCTCCTGCATGTGTCGTTGACGCATAAGTATGTCTTCGACCTGCATGAAGAGGACGTGTACTGCTGCGCGGCGGACATCGGCTGGGTCACCGGACACAGCTACATCGTATACGGACCGTTGGCCAACGGCGCGACCAGCGTGATGTTTGAAAGTACGCCGCTCTATCCGGACGCGGGCCGGTACTGGCAGATGATCGACAAGTTCAAGATCACGCAGTTCTACACCGCCCCAACGGCGATCCGCGCTCTCATCGCCAAAGGTGATGAATGGCCCGCCAAATACAGCATGGACACCCTGAAAGTTCTGGGGTCTGTCGGCGAACCCATCAATCCGGAAGCATGGATGTGGTACCACAAGAACGTCGGTCACGGGAAATGCCCGATCGTGGACACATGGTGGCAGACGGAAACCGGCGGATTCCTCATCAGTCCGGTTCCTGCCGTGCATACACTGAAGCCCGGAAGCGCGAACCGTCCGATCTTCGGCGTTGAGCCCATCATCCTGCGCGATGACAACACGGAGTGCGACGTGAACGAAGGCGGCAAGCTCTGCATCAAGAAGCCCTGGCCGGGCATGATGCGGACGATGTGGGGCGACCACGACCGCTTCGTCGAAACGTACTTCACCATGTACAATGACCTGTACTTCACCGGCGACGGTTGTCGTCTCGACGCCGATAACGACTACTGGCTGATGGGCCGCGTTGACGATGTCGTCAATGTGTCCGGTCACCGTATCGGCACCGCGGAGGTCGAAAGTGCGCTCGTGAGTCATCCGAAAGTTGCGGAAGCCGCTGTGGCGCCAATGCCTCATGAAATCAAAGGACAGGGCCTGTACGCGTTCGTTTCCCTGGTGAGCGGCGTGGAAGAGAGCGAGGAACTCCGCAAGGAACTGATCAATCACGTCCGCAAAGAGATCGGCCCGATCGCGACCCCGGACAAGCTCCAGTTCGCGCCGGCTCTTCCTAAGACACGTTCCGGCAAAATCATGCGCCGCATTCTGCGCAAGATCGCCGAAAACGAGCCCGGCTCCATCGGTGACACAACGACACTCGCCGATCCGCATGTGGTGGAAGTGCTGGTTGAGAACAGAATCCAATAGTTCAGGAGCGCTTAGCGCTCACGAAAAGGCCCGCAGGAAACTGCGGGCCTTTTCTATGGGACCTGCGGGACCCATGAGACTTATGGTAATGAAACGTGGACCTTGAAGTACCTTGCGGTGACTGATGTGATGCTGTTTGTGTAGGTCATGATGCCGGCGATACCCGGGACATCCGCGTAGGATGTCGCCATCCAACCGAGACCCGTCGGGGATAGAGGTCCGGCGCTGTAGTAGACAGAGTAGATACGTCCAGTCAGTCCATCCCACTGAAAGTGAAATTCGTCCGCCGGGCTTAGCGATGCGGGTACAGCAACGCCCATGAACCGGTCATTGGCATCGTCAGGATCAGTGCCAGCTACGACCTCTTCATCGTCCCTCAATCCATCCCCGTCCGTATCCACTTTCGAGGGATCGGAGCCGTATATGCTCACCTCGTCGCCGTCGCCGAGTCCGTCTCCGTCGGTATCGATAACAAACGGACTGCTCTCATCTGAATCAACAATTCCATCGGCATCCGCATCTTCCTCGAGGTCAGTGAGACCATCGCCGTCCGTATCGTAGGTGCCGATGTTGAGGACGTAATACTCGTCGCTGTCAATGTTGCCGTCGGCATTGCCGGCTGGAACCTGCGAGCCGCTGACAAGCGAGCCGCCGTCAGCGGTTCCATACGGCGCCACAGCCACATAGATATTCGACGGTATGTAGCCGAAGACGTCCACTACGTTGAACTCAGCCTCGACAACTCCGCCGTTGTTCGCGGAGGTTTTTGTACTGATGTTTGTATTTGCCGTGTCACCTTCGAACCATGCGTCATAAGCGCCATCGTTTTCATCAGCGACAAAGTACTTCAGCCCATGAACCGCCCCTGCTTTAGCCCACGGCGCATTGCTCGACGCACTCGTGTCATCGGTAACGAATATGAAGTGGTCGTTCCCCTCCCCCGCGTCGGGCGCGGCGACATATACGACTTCACCATTGAAGTCGGCGTAGAGCGTCATGCCGTTGGTTGCTTTGCCATGCGTCTGCTCCTGCAGCGTCAGGTTACCATCGATCGTGTACTGCGTTCTGAATACCCCGTCCCCCATGTTGGTAATGATCCGCAGAGCCGCATAGATATCAAGTCGTCCGGAACCGTGGTAGTTGTCGAAGCCTTGTACATCCTCCGCGATACGACCGACTTCGTCGACGGTGGCTTTTCTGAGTATCTGCTCCATGTCGCGCTGTTCGAGTTCCGGGCGGAAGGACTTGATCAGGGCAGCGGTGCCTGCGGTGAGGGGACATGCATATGACGTGCCGCTCCAGGTGGAGAGCGTACCGTTCTTGAGGATAACCCGGATTGAAGCGCCCGGTGCAATCAGGTCGGTCTGGGGTCCGTAGCAACTGGAAGTCCACCGCTCATCGTCATTCTCCGAAGCACCCAGCGTAATCAATGTGTGCATGCTGCCGGGGAAGTAAACCGCTGTGTTGTAGTTATGGGTAATGCAGATAAAGACGACTCCGTTCGCAACCGCATTCATCACCGCGTTGCTCAACGTTATGTCCGCTGAAGACCCGCCAATCGACATGCTGATCACGTCCGCCCCATTTGCGACTGCCCAGTCGATCCCGTCCGCGATATCGACATAGGTTCCTGAGTTCCCGGAGTTGAGAACCTTCACCGGCATAATGCGGCAATTCCAGTCGACGCCGGCGAGTTGATTGGCGTTGTTTCCCGTCGCGCCAAGCGTTCCCGATACGGTCGTTCCGTGATTATGATCGTCTGCCGGGTTGTCATCGTTGTTGACGAAATCATATCCTGAAATCGTGCGACCGAGGAAGTCGGTCAGATTCGTGTTCAGCCCGGTATCCAGAACCGCCACCACTACGTCAGTACTCCCCTGGGTTATGTCCCATGCGAAAGTGGTTCTCATGTCGGCATTGGAGTTGACCGTGTTGAGATGCTGCCACTGGTCGCCGAAATCGGTGTCGTCAGGAATCATCTCGCCACCGGTTGCAATGTAGTCAGGCTCCGCGTATTCCAGTGCGGGATTGTTTTTCAGGTCTGCGAGACACTGTTCAACCGTCATGCCTGCCGGTAGTTTCAGAAGAACATGCCTGGTCAAATCCAACGCATCTGACCCGCCCTGGAGGTCCCCGCCGGACTTCTTCGCCCGCGTGAGACGTCCAAACTTCGTTTCTGACAGTTCCGCGCCGGCGGGAAGACCCAGAAGATCCACCGCCGCAGCCGCGCTCACATCCTGCGACTGCATGCCGCCGGCCGGCGCAGCGCCCGGCCTGAACTTCACGATGATGTGGTCTTCGGCGTAGTCGTTCAAGGGATCAAACGCTTCGGAAGCTGAGACTATGATCGACGTCAGAAGAAACAACAGAACAGAAATGGACAGGTAGTTGCGAGGCAGCATATTCAGTTACCGGTTTTACTATAGGATACGGTCAGTATGCGTTGACTGTTAAATTAAACAAGGTGCTCATGAAAAGGCCCGCTGTAAAGCGGGCCTTTTCTACAAGTCACATAAGTCCTATGGGATCTATGCCGCAGTCACCGCGGTTTTGTGCGACAGCCGCCCTACAACAACTCCCAGACAGGCGGCGACAGCGCACAGCACGGCCGCGAGGGTAAACGCCGCGGAGTAGCTTCCGGTCAACACCTTTGCCGCGTTACCCGCCGCGACGCCGACGACGCCCGCTATACCATAGGATGTGAACACCCAGCCGTAGTTTGCGCCGAGGTTCTTCGCGCCAAACAGATCCGCCGTCGCCGACGGGAACAGCGCGAAGTTACCGCCGAAGTTGAAGCCTACGACAGCGGCGGCAATGGCCAGCGTACCGGCACTTGTCAATCGGCCGAGCATGAACATCGTCGCGGACTGGATGATGAACATGAGTACGAAGGCTGAAGTTCTCCCGATCCTATCCGACGTGAAACCCCATGCTACACGGCCTAACGCGTTGAAGATCGCCAGGTAGCCCACTGCGGCCGCACCGGCAGCTGCGGCCTCTTCAACACTGACCCCTCCGGACAGAACCCGGTCCTGCACGAAGGGCTTCACGATACCGATAACCATTAGACCGGCCATAGCCCCGCTGAAAAACATCAGCCAGAGTAAGTAGAACGCCGGACGCTTCAGCGTATCCTGCCAGGACGAATCACCGGCCGTACTTGGCGCGGTAGCTGTGCCCGGCGGATTTCTGAGCATAAGCGCACCGATCGTGACGGCGACGAAACAGATGATCCCGTGCACGATGAAGAAAGGAACGATGTCATGTTCCTTGATGAAACCGAGAGCTCCCAGCGTCTGGCCTTTGAACAGATAGGCGCCGAAACCGAAACCGGCAACAGCAATACCGCTGACCAGGCCCTTATGTTTCGGAAACCATTTCACGAGAGCGGCAATCGGACAGACATAGGCAAAGCCGATACCTGCACCCGCAAGGAAGCCGATGGTTCCCCACAGAAGGAACAGCTTGTCGAATTCGCCGAGTTTACCAACGTACTGATTGCCTAGAATAACCCCTGCCACGATAACGGCGGAAGCGATGGCGAGTGGAATATACTGCACAATCGGCGACCGTTCCGAATCCGTCTTCCCTAAAAGACCGTGCGACAGCATCATCAAAATGAGTGCGATGCCGCCACAGAGAGCTGCGTGGGCGAGATAGAATACAATCTCGCTCCTCATAAGCCCTGCAAGGATGAAGCCTGCACCCAGCAACACTGCCCCCACCATGGCCGGAAATCTTGGACCCTTGACGTCCTGGACTCTCCCCGCGATCACCATGACAACGGCGAAAGTGAGGATGCAAATCGAGAAGGCGTATTTCAAATATCCCTGCTGGACGGCAAGCTGCTTCTTAACAGCAGCCTCGTCCTCGACGACCTTGAACTGAGTCAGGTCAGCGCCCTGGGCGGTAAGTCCAGCGACCTGTGCCTCTGTCACGACCTCCGGGAATATTTCTGTGTTCAGCGGCTGCCAGAAAATGCTGTAGCCGTAGACCGTACCCAGAATGAGCTGGACCACCAATGCACCTACAAGAACCAACCAGCGATGACTGTTACTCGTCATTTTTCCGTCCTCCTTTTTGACCATATACATCGCATCCTTGCGGCTCAGCAAGCTTCGCCCTCCAGATAGATACCCATGGAGGGCGAAGCTTGCTGAGCCGCGCGATCCGCTTAGTACGTTACGTACAGA